>JBBQKO010000038.1:0-21475 GCA_038327005.1 Chitinophagales bacterium
ATCATTCAGCTATTATTGCTGTTTAAATAAGTGAAAATTAATACCGCAAAATATCAAGATACCTGGCATGGGATATCCGTTATTGATTTGATAAGCCTGGTTTGCCAGGTTCTCACCTTTTACAAATACATCCAACAGGTAGTTGATTTTATACCCTGCTTTTGCATTGATCAAAAAATAACTGCTTTTTAATACAACCGGCTGCACCTGTTTAGTAAGGCCGGAAATACTTTGAAGGTTAACATTCAGTAACCATTTTTTTGAGATGAAATTACCGCTTACTCCCAACTGGTGCTTTGGCACTGCAAGAGCAGGATTTTTTAATGCGGTGTACCCATATACCAACGCCAGTTTAACTTGTTGATTCAACCGATATTTACCAGAAAATTCAATACCGCTGTTATTGAAAACGCCGGTATTTACATTTTTTGGGCCGCCGTTTTGAAATACTGTTTGTATCAAATTATCACTCTTCACATTGAATACAGTAGCATCAAGCATGATCTTATGATTGATCAGTTGTTGACTGATGGTAAATTCTATATTACGCATCTTTTCAGGTTGTAAATCAGGATTTGCTGGTGCAAAAAGATACAGATCAAGCATAGTGGGACTTCTAAACCCTTTAGACACCGCTGCTTTAACGGTGGTATTGCTGTTTACCAGGTAGGAAGCACCTCCCGAAGGAACCATGAAATTTCCATAGACACTGTTATGTTGCATTCTCAGCCCGGCACTCAGAATGATTTTTTTTGCAATGGTTTGCTGGCTCAACAGGTAGGGCGCCCCTTCTGTAATGGTGCGATCTCCCAAAACAATCCCTTGCCCGTTCATTGCTAACCCGTTTTCAGCTTTACCCCCGTAGTAGCTAAAATCAAACCCTACTGTGGTAACATTGTTATTGAGCTGTCTGAATGCCTGGTAAAGGTTTGCGCCATAATTGGCATCCTTCGATTTAAAACCATCTGTTATATTATGCTTACCATAATTATAAAACAATTGAAGATTGCCGGAAGATTTTTTGTAATTATTTGAAAGAAACAGGTAAGTAGAACCCCTGAAGATATCAATCAATGCACCGGGCTGACCGTTCTCGGGTCCGGGATCTGCTGCCTTAAATTTAGCCAAATTTGTTTCTGCCCCCATTTTAAAATGAGAGGACAAAACATAATTCATTTTGAGATAGCCATTCACGATATTAAAGTCGGCTGCCGCCCGGTGCCCATCTGTTCGATCTTTATTGAAAGATGCCATCGCACTAAATCGCTTTTTGCGATATCCAATATTGAACATATATTTTTGGGTATTAAAAGAACCGGCTAAGATTCTTGCGTTCAAGGAGTACCCATCCTGTTGCTGGTTGCGGGTGATGATATTGATAACGCCTCCCATCGCATTGGTACCATACAATACGGAACCAGCACCATGGATCACTTCTACTTTTTCAACACCAGAGGCTACGTAGGAATCTGCAAGTGGATGTCCAAAAATACCCATGAATTGTGGACTGCCATTTACCAGCACCAATACCCTGTTATTTGGACTTCCACTAAGTCCCCGCATTGAGATGGCGCCAGCCGACCCGGTACTTACCCCAAATCCGGTGATCCCTCGCTCAGTAACAAACAATCCGGGTACATGCTCGGCCAACACCGGCAATAACGCTGACTCACTGCTGTTTTCAATCTGCTCCCGATTAACCACCGTTACATTAAAGGGTACATAATTTTTTGACACGGCTATTTTTGTACCGGTCACCACAACTTCATCTAAAGATTCTGCTGCTTGATTTAAAATGATTTCCAGTATCGTAACAGGCTGCATTGTTTTCACGCTTACAATTGTCGTGTCATATCCGACCGCACTTACCGCAAGCCGGTAGTCACCTTCTGGCAGTCTAAAAGAAAATTGTCCTTTTCCATTTGCCTCTTCAAATTTTGATGAGTTGACTACCTGTAGTTTTGCAAAAGCGATTCCTTTTCCAGATGGTGATTGAACGATGCCTTTGAGCGTTTGAGAGAAGGCTCCAACAGAAAAAAATACACACAATAGTATTGCATAGAATTTCAAGATCATTCAGCAGAGTTAGTTTTAATTATTAGTGAAATTTTGAAAAAGGTGGCAAAGATAATGGTGCCGTGTAAAAGCTGGCATACGGTCATTAAATTGACGATTTTATGACGTAAAAAATGCATTTTGAGGGCTGGTCTTTTGAGGATATTTTTTTGAATCTGGCTTAATTGGTTGATTTGAGTTTGCTGAAAACTGAGCTGAAAACCTAAGCCGTAAACCTAAGCCGTAAACCTGTAAGGTTTTAAAAACCTTATAGATTTTGGTTTGCACTGCCTTATCAATTTTGGCATGGCAACCTTAATAGCTTTGGGCAACAATTGTTACAAGCCGCTGGTAAACCTTGAAATGAATAGCCTCGTTATGTTGTTGCCGCAGTTCTGTTTTCCATAATCCACGGAAAATTAAAACATGCTTCATCAAATAACGCATAATCGGCTTTACCATACACTGCAAATGTTTTTACCAACTTTGCTGAAGAAAGAATAGACTTTTCCAATTCCAACGTTGCACCCGTCTTAACCCGATCCTCCACCAGCAGTATGTTTTTTCCCGTTGGATCAAAAGAAAGCGGTGCAACGAGTATGGGTGCAGCAGACATGGGCTTTTGCTTTGGATCTCTAAAACTCAATTTTATCAACTCAATTGGTATCAGCATCCGCCGGTTGATCAAGGCTGTCGGGATTATACCGCCATTGGCAATCGCTACAATCAAGTCAAATTGTTCGGGGAAAAGCAAGTCCTGTATGGCGGTTTCGATCTCCGCCCATGTTTTAGCATTCATAGTTTGCCAACATTTTTAAGATGATCCATCCACCTTCTATCTGTATAAGCATACCGGGTACACCGATGGTGAAATTCTGAATTGCGGAAGCAAAACTTTGAGTAATTGCCCATTCAATCAATGATCCGATTACCTGGTAGCCAAGTACTACCAACAACAAATGAAACAGGGAAACCTTTCGGTATTTATTTGCTATGGCAGATGCCTTAAAAGCCAACAGGACTGATTTGATCAAAATAATGCGGAGGACTGCTGCAGGTGGCATTCCAAATAAAAAGTGATTCACCAAAGGGGATAATAAGGCTGTAAGCAAGCCTACTTTTTATCCGAATTTATAACCGCCTATTAGTGTAAAGAAATAGATGGGCAAAAATATGAGCCCGCCCTTTGACTAAGACGCTCTTATCATTCAGCTATTATTGCTGTTTAAATAAGTGAAAATTAATACCGCAAAATATCAATATGCCTTGCATAGGATATCCGTTATTAATTTGATAAGCCTGGTTTGTAAGGTTCTCACCTTTTACAAATACATCCAACAGGTAATTGATTTTATACCCGGCTTTTGCATTGACCCAAAAAAATTGCTACTTTCCAAAACAAACGACTGCGACTGTTTAATAAAACAAGAGCTGCTTTTAAGGTTAACATTTAGTGTTCAAAACCCTATTAGGACTAAGCCGTAAACCTATAAGGTTTTAAAAACCTTATAGGTTTTGGTACAGTCTGCAAACACGCCAGATACGGAAAATATCGGGCGTGTTGTAATAGACAGCGATAACGAGTTTATTAAGGATGCAGGCTTTGTAAAGCGGTCATCAAAATAATTAGCTGAATTGAAATTTGTAAAAATGCTACGCTTTCACCAGTTCCGGTATGACCAGTCTGGATTGCAGCAGTAAGCGTTTAATGAATGACAGAAAAAGTTGGGGAAATAAGTAGGCAGGCAACCGATAAAGGATTCAAAACGGAGAGGGTGATATTAATCGGAAAGCTCTTTCAAAATTATACTGCTGATGTAATAAAATTAAACTGCGCTATGGGGCAGGCAGTTACAACAAATCGAACTATAGTTGTAGGAATTGGCTCCGATACAGCAATGAAATACTTTGAGAAATATACCAGCTTTTTAAGCAAGAATGATCAAATGAGTGCTACGTTAGGAATAAAATGACACATCAACTTATAAATGAGGAATGGTTACTCATGAAAAGCGTGGATTTACTATTTTACATTAGACTTTGCAGTTGTTTGATACGTTTAGGTGCCTTCCATTTCAATGGGCTTAGCAAAAGGTTCCATTTCGGTGATAGGTTTTCCAAAAGCTATTTTGGGGTAGGTATTGGTGTGGGGATCAACCATTACCTGTATCAGCACAGGATTTTTTTCATTATTAGTATTCCACATCCAGTTTACCGCTGCATCCACTTCGTCTGGACGGCTGATTGTTTTGGCTGAAATACCGTAAGCTGCTGCAATTTTTTCAAAATCAGGAGCTGTATATCCCCAGTAAGTAGACTGGTAGCGGGATTCAAAATAACTATCCTGAAATTGGCGGATCATACCCAGATTCCGGTTATTCATTACGATCATTTTAATGGGCAGTTTATTGCGTACAATAGTTTGCAGTTCTTGAATATTCAACTGCATGCAGCCATCACCTATGATCACAACCACTGGTTGTTTATTTAAGGCCAGTGAGGCGCCAATGCTTGCCGGCAGTGCAAAACCCATCGCCCCCATACCTCCGGAGGTAAGAAATAACTGTCCATCACTTATTTCCAATGACTGTGCGGCCCACATTTGGTGTGCCCCAACATCAGCTAAATAAGCACTTGCGGAAGTTGATGCTGCTGAAAGCTGGTGCATGAAAATGTTTGGGTTAATGGTATCTTCGGCAACTGTCAATTCCTTGTTATCCGGCCATTTTATTTTTAACCCGTTTATATAATCATACCAATCTTGCTTTTTAGTGAAATTTTCAGTGATAACTACAAACTTTAAATCTTTTAAAAACGTATTCACATCCGCTAAAACCGGAATACATTTTTTTATTCGGTTGTTAATTTCGCCGGCTTCGCAATCTACATGGTATATCACCCGTTGTTCAAAAAAGGCGGTATCAGCACCCGTTTGCCGGATATCCAGCCGGCTACCCAATACGAGGATAAAATCAGATTCTCCGAAAGCAATATTCGCCCAACGGTTTCCGTAACTACCGATAAAACCAACCCTAAGCTGGTGGTCAAAAGGTATTGCATCCACCGCCAGTAAAGTTGTTACTATTGGAACATGCAACTGCTCGGCAATTTCAATTAGTTGCTGGGTTGCGAATGCAGATCTTATGCCTCGGCCTACCAAAATTAACGGCCGTTTTGCTTGTTTTATATCTGCTATTACATTTGCAATAATTGTCGGATCGATCGATTTCGTCACTTGGCCAATTACGTTTTCAACAGGCATATTTATTTGCGCACGTTGCACATCCATGGGTATATCAATCAGTACCGGACCAGGTCTGCCTTCCATTGCAATCTGAAAAGCTTTTTCCAATATTACGGGAATATCATCCGGGTTATTTACCAGGAAACTTGCTTTTGTTATTGGCAAAGCCATCGAAACAATATCCGTTTCCTGAAAACCCAATTGCCGGATTGGCCGGTCGCCTCTTTGCTCGTGTCTGTTTACCTGGCCGGTTATAAACACGGCTGGCGACGAATCAAAATAACAACTACCGATTCCTGTAAGAAGATTCGTTGCACCCGGGCCACTAGTAGCCAAAGCTACACCGGGAAGGCCGGTAACCCTCCCATAAGCATCCGCCGCAAACGCGGCACTTTGCTCGTGGTGCATAGAGATGATATTGATATCCGTATTTTGATTCAATGAATCCAAAATATGCGTTATCATGCCACCCGATAACTCAAAAATATGTCTGACTCCTTTCTTTTCGAGAAAAACCGCTATAAAATCAGCTACTTTCATTTGATTAATTTTAGCTATAAAACTGAATGGTGTTACGGATGCTTTCTTCCAAAGTTGTAGTGTGCAAATTTCCAAATACGCTTTTAAACAAGCTCATGTTGCCGCCAATCATCATGGACTGATTTTGCCTGTAAGATAATGCGCCAAATTCCAATCCAAACCCAGGTGCCATCGTATCCCTGATCATTATAATGATTTCTTTTAGTGGCAACGGGTTGTCAGCACTCATATTGTAAATCCCGCTTTGATCTGGTATATAATCCAGTACTTTTTTAACAGCAATAGCTAAATCTCTGATATACAGGTAAGCATATTTTTGTTCGCCCGGGGAAAAGGGCATGGAGCTTGTTTGTTTAGCTGCGATTGTTTTTATGACCTTGGGAATCAGCCATCCTTCTCCCTCCTTTTCACCAAAAACTGCAAAAACCCTTAACCAATACCAATGGATTTTTTGTTCAACACAAAACGCCTTCATTAAGTGGGCACAAACAACCTTAACCGCTCCATAGGCGGATACCGGTTTTAAAGAATGCGATTCATCTACCAAAGTTTCAATAAATCCATATTCCGCCTGAGATCCTAAACCAATTACTTTTGTTGTCTGGGATTTCTGGGCAATGTATAATAAGTTCTGTAAAAATGCAATGTTCTTTGATTGTAGCTCCCAATCATCACGGTCGGAAGCAGCGACACCGAGCCAGGCGGCATGTACAACTATTGTGGGTTTAAGATCGATTATTTGCTCTTTCCAATCATCCTCTTCTATATTCACCCATTTAACCTGTTCCTGAAATTCGAGACAGTTTTTCAAGTTTGAATTGGAACGCCTTGTTGCCACCACCCGGTAATTGCCTGAAACGATCAACTGACCCAAATGGCAACCCAAAAAACCAGTTATACCTGTTATTAAGATGACTTCTTTCAAAACTATAGCGGCTTGATGAACTCTTTTACTTTTCCAATGATGTAATCATAATGATCATCATTTAAACCAGGCCACACACCTAACCAAAACGACTGGTTCATAACAATATCCGTGTTAGGCAGCTCATCCACTTTACGATATTGCAAATTGGCATAGGCAGGTTGTCTTAGAATATTACCGCCGAAAAATAAACGGGTTCCAATTTTATTATTCTCTAAATATTCAACCAGTTTATTGCGGTCAATATTTTTGTCATTCTTTACCGTAAGCATAAAACCGAACCAACTGGGATCCGTATTTTCGGTGGCTTCCGGTAAAATAAAATATTCTTCCAGTTCCTTGAAACGTTTTAAAAGATTTGCGTGATTTTCTCTTCTTCTGGCAATAAAGCCATCCGCTTTTGCCAATTGACTTAAGCCAATAGCAGCCTGCATATCAGTTACCTTCAGGTTGAAGCCAATATGTGAATAGGTGTATTTATGATCATACCCATCCGGTAGACCGCCCAATTGCCACTCATATCTTTTTCCACAGGTGTTGTCGCAACCGGGTGCACACCAGCAATCTCTTCCCCAATCCCGGAAGCTCTCTGCTATTTTCTTCAGCGACGCATTGTTAATAAGCACTGCACCACCCTCTCCCATCGTAATATGATGCGCCGGGTAAAACGACACGGTAGCGATATCCCCAAACGTTCCGGTTTTTTGGTTGTTATACGTTGCACCCAAACTATCACAATCGTCTTCTATCACCCATAGGTTATACTTCTTAGCTATCTCCATCACCACCTTCAAATTGAAAGGATTGCCGAGGGCATGAGCGATCATGATGGCCTTGGTTTTTGGTGATAAAGCTTTTTCGATATCATTTACTTTAATGTTATAAGTAGGGATATCCACATCTACAAATACGGGAACACACCCAAACTGTATCATTGGGTTGACTGTAGTGGGAAATCCGGCTGCAACTGTAATTACCTCATCGCCGGGTTTAATTGCCCTGTCTCCCAGTTTAGGGGAGGTAAGCGTGTAAAAAGCCAGGAGGTTAGCAGATGAACCGGAGTTAACCAGGAACGAAAACCGGCTACCCATGTACTTTGCAAAATTGCGTTCAAACAATAAGCTAAATCTACCGGCTGTTAACCAGGCATCCATGGTAGCTTCAATCCCCATCAACACATCAGTTTCGTCTATGATTTTACCTGTAACTGGTATATAATCCTGTCCGGGCACGATGGTCCTCGTAATTTTATTTTTAAAGAGTGGTATCAGACTGTCTCTTACTGCTTTGTCGTGTAAATTCGTAAATAAAGAATCCATTATTTATTTAATAAAGTTTGATAGTATAAAATATCTGCTTCGACCAGCTTTGCCGCCGGTATATGTCTTTCGTAAAAAGACTGGTACCATTGAATCGTTTTTTCTATTGCGGTCGTTGTGGTCATCCTGGGCTTCCAACCCATTTCGTTGATGGCCTTGCTGATGTCTAATTTTAGTAGTCCGGCTTCATGCAATGCTCCCGGATCAACTTGTAACTCAATGGTTCCCTTACCCCAAATATTGATAGCCTGCTTTACGATATCGGAAACTGGTAGGTTACCAGCGTTGGCAGGACCAAAATTCCATGCGCCACTAAATTTTACCGGGTTGGCCGATAACTGCAGCGCCAATTGCAGGTAACCAAATACCGGTTCCAGCACATGCTGCCAGGGCCTCACTGCCGCTGGATTGCGGATGATAACCGCTGCATTATTGGAGAGTGATTTTGCGATGTCGGGTATCAGTCTGTCTTCAGACCAGTCGCCCCCACCTATTACATTACCCGCCCTCACACTTGCGATGGCTTTATTATGGGTATCAAATTTTGATAAATTAAAAAAGGATTGTGTGTAACTATTAATGACTAATTCCGCACAGGCTTTACTGGCACTGTAAGGATCGCACCCACCCAAGCGGTCAGACTCCCGGTATGGATAATGCCATTCTTTATTTTCGTAAACTTTATCTGTTGTGATCGCCACCACGGTGCATGGCCTTTCCAATTTAGTAAGTGCATTCAACACGTTGGCGGTTCCAATAATATTCGTGGTAAAAGTATAAAGCGGTTCCCGATATGATTTTCTAACAAGTGCCTGCGCAGCGAGATGGAAAATATATTCTGGTTGGAAACTAATTACTTCTTCTTCCAGCCTTGCTGCATCATTGATATCAGCTATCACTGATTCAATATTTAACCCTTCTTTTATTTGATCGTAAAGGGAAGGGACGGTGTCGGGGGACAGTGCATATCCTTTTACGATTGCTCCTGCTTTGCAAAGTGCATAAGCAAGCCAGGCGCCTTTAAAACCAGTATGCCCGGTAATAAAGACCTTTTTATTTGCAAATGCTGACAAAATGTTGCTGTTTACCATATTTTCCAGGGTGCATTTCCAGTGTTCCATAGTTGTTCCATTTCTATTCTGTCTCTCAATGCATCCATTGGTTTCCAAAAACCATTGTGCCGGTATGCAGCCAATTGCAGATCGTTGGCAATGTCTGTTAATGGCTTCTTCTCCCACTGCATATTATCCATATCATCCTGCAGGTAATTAAATATACCGGGTTCCAACACAAAAAAGCCGCCATTGATCCACATTCCGTCACCCTGTGGCTTTTCAACAAAACGATCTACATTTCCAGCCTCGTCCATTTCAATGTTACCGAATCTTCCGGGAGTTTGCACGGTTGTTAACGTTGCCAATTTACCATGAGAACGGTGAAAATCCAACAATTGTTTAATATTGACATTGGCAACTCCATCGCCGTAAGTGAGCATAAACGTCTCGTTGCCAACATAGTGTTGAATCCGTTTAATTCTCCCGGCTGTATTGGTATTAATACCGGTATCAGTAAGCGTCACCTTAAAAGATTCGGCATTTGAAAAATGTACTTCAACCTTATTTTTTTCCAATTCGATTGTGACATCTGAATTGTATAAATAATAGTTTAAAAAGTATTCTTTTATTACCTGCGCTTTATAACCCAGGCAAATAATAAAATCATTGTAACCGTGAGATTCATAGATTTTCATGATATGCCACAGAATCGGTTTACCGCCGATTTCCACCATTGGTTTTGGCCTGGCTTCAGTTTCTTCCATCAAGCGGGTGCCTAAACCACCTGCCAATATCACCACTTTCATATTATTGCAATTTTGATGTAACCTAAAGTAACTTTGGCCCGATAAGACCATTCAAAGTGCCGGTTTATTCTGACCACATTTCGCTAGTTTAAATGATAGTAATAGTTATCAATTCCGCGGCTATGGTCATGTCTGCGAAAACTTTTGGTTTTAAAAACAGCTAACCGGGTAATATGTTCATTTTAAAAAATGCCGATCGTGTAAAAAATGGCGTTATAAATTCATTTATTTAAAGGTTGGCATCGCATGCCCTGCAAATGGCCTCTACTTTATTAAACTTTTTGTTCACCCAAATAAATCATCCATTATTGTTAACCTCTCCCATCACTGAAAAACTATTATTCAAAAATGCACCATTACCTTCGGCTTTTTTATACAATATTTAAACGTTTCGTTAAGGCTAGCCGCCAGTTTTAAACGGGTAAGGCAATTGACCGGCACCTTTCTTATATAAATTATTTTAATTTTACAATCTGCTAAAACCAAATTCCCAATTGCAGCACCAATTACCGTAGCGGAGGCAGTAGCGCCAATACCATTTGTGGAATAGAGGCATGGGAGGTAAAGGGGATTGCGACTTCCGGCAGAAATTCAAAGCTGGTCTATCATTTTGATTGTGATTTTCAAATGCGTTTTTTGCATCTTGTAGATTTCCTATATTGGTATCTTTTAAATCGCAGAGGAAAACCAACTGCTTAGCAGAGTTACAAGTTGCCGGGCTATCAACTGCTAAGATTATAATTAGAAGGCAAATGCGTTATTTAAACATTGATACCATTAACAAAAGTGGTACACCAATGACAAATGAATGATAAGTGCCTTCAATTTTCAAAACGGCTTCGCCCCTCTCAATCACAGCTAATGACGAGTTATTAAAATTATCCCAAAACTTTTTAAACTGAACTGGTTAAAGCAATAGAACCCCCTTAAAATTAATACTATTCAGTTTTTTGAAAAATCTCTTTTCTAAAATAATTTGTTTTCAATCAAATAAACCAAATTGATAAATCGCAAATTTTCTTTTACAGTTATTACACAGGCCGCAAAAGTAAATGATTATTGCTTATACATAAAATAAGAAACATCAGTAAAAAAAGACTTTTTTGATTTCTTTTTGAGCAAAGAAGGTCTCGCTTTTTTATTCGAAAAGCATCGAACTGATTTTGTTGTACAGTCAAAAAAGAGTCAGCAATAAACCAATAAGGTTTGCACTATAAACCTATAAGGTTTTAAAAACCTTATAGGTTTTGGTTGGAGCGTCCTTATCAATTTTGGCTCAGACCGGGTTGATAGGTTTTGGCTGTACCAGACCTTTAAAATCCGCAAACACCTAAAAAAATGCCCACCCCGAAGAAACGGGGCGGGCGCCAGGAGATTGGATTAAAAACGAGTGCTAACTAACGGTCAACTGGCCGGTGTAGAGGCTGTTTGCCACATTCCTGCCTTCGTCCGAAATAAAACCGATGTAGGTTTCTACCACCTTTCCACTAAATGTAGATACATCCAGTGTGTCGGTTATCGCAGAGCGCAGGGCACTGCCGGTTGTGTAAATACACAGGTTCATGGCCGGACAAAATACCACCAGGATTGCCTTGTCCGTAGCTTTGGCAATTCCAACGCCGGAATTGTCGGTCCAGGAATAGGTGATCAGGCTGTTGGGCGCCGCCAGGGCAGAAGGTGCCAGCGCATTGGGCAGGTCGCCCCTGCTTACCAGCACATTTGGGAAATCAATGCTGTAAACCGGAAAAATACCGGTGATCGCATTTTTAAGCACCCATGAAAAGGCGCTGTTGATCCCCGTCTTCCGGATGGCATCCCGAAAGCTGACCATAAATAATGCACTCATGGTTGATACAAACCGAATTGCAACTGCAAATTTTGCCTGCTGCTCTTTTTGTGCCGAGGAAAAAGTACCGGTTCTTGCACCGGGTTTACTGCGCATGTAATCGATTCCTTTCCAGGTGCTGCCGATTACATTGCCAACTTTTCCAGAGAATCCGCCAAGGATTCCTTTTGAGAATGTTCCCATTGTTTTTAAAATTTAAAAATGATTAAAATTGTGAAGGGTCTTCCTGTTGGCTGCTGACTAGTATGCGGCCTTCTTTGGAACCCTGATACAAAGGGAAAAGACATTTTTCGACCAGCATAATCGTTGTAGGATCTTGTGGCTTGTTGTGGGTACTTGTGGGTAACAAGTTGGAATGAGCGCCACTAATTTCGCTGATCACAGGGTTGTTGCTTCCTGCGATGGTATGCCCGCCATGCGTTTTTTTACTGTAAAGAAAATTTTCCCAACCAGCAAACGGCCTTTTGCCTGACTAAAAACGATCAAACCCATTTATGGCTTTATCGGGCAGATCCCCTGCCGCAGCAGATCATTCAGCCGAATGCTGGTAAGTTGGAGGATGGGGAGATTGGTTGGGTTGATATCTATTTTTACCCAACAGCATTCGCATTACCAACCCAATTTTGTCTGGTAAATGCCTGAGTTTTCAGTATCATTTTTCCGTGAAATATTAAACGGGGCTTCAATAATCATATCGCAATTTCACCTGTCCATTACCTCCTTCCCCCCTCGTTCGATTCCCGTTCGAAATTTCACGAAGCAGTCACGAAGAAGAGACGAAGGATTCACCAGTCAAAATATCATACAATTCTACGTGCGAAAATAACTGCCAGTCCGACCGTCCCGGTCTGACTGGTGTAGATTTAATACCTGCTACTATCTCAGTAAAGCTGTCCGGAATTGTTGATATTTTCGACTGCTTCAAGCTATCCAGCCGCAATCCAGTCAGACCGGGACGGTCGGACTGGTGTAAACTGAATATCTGATTCTATCTCAGTGAAGCTGTGGGAAATTGTTGATATTTTTACCTGTTGTAGTACACCGGTCTGACCGGGACGGTCGGACTGGTGTAGATTGAATACCTGCTTCTATCTCAGTAAAGCGGTTCGTAGTTGCTGATGTTTTCGACTGCTTCTAGCTATCCAGCCGCAATCCAGTCCGACCGTCCCGGTCTGACTGGTGTAAATTGAATATCTGTTTCTATCTCAATGAAGCTGTGGGGAATTGTTGATATTTTCACCTGGTTGTAGTAATCCAGTCTGACCGGGACGGTCGGACTGGTGTAAATTGAATACCTGCTTCTATCTCAGTGAAGCTGTGGGGAATTGTTGATATTTTCACCTGGTTGTAGTAATCCAGTCTGACCGGGCCGGTCGGACTGGGCCTTTGAAAAAAATCGGAAATGTATTTGGCCAATGGGTGCCATTCAATTGCTGCCCCCGACTAATTGGATGTGCCTGCCAAATATGTTTAAAAAATTTTGGTACAATAAAGCCCTGAAACGGCGCAGTACAATAAGGACTATTCCGTAATGGCAAATACAAAATTTCATTATTCATTATCATAGGGCTTCACACTATGCTGTGTTATAACGCCCTTACAGGGCTTGTAGATGTGCTAATTACATGACATTACCTATCAGGGCCAATTAATCGGATGTTGAAATATGTATCACCCTATTTATTCTATCTGGTCGCAAACACTCAGTCCCGTTTACCTTGACACAACATATAAAAACAATACCGTAAAAATACGGTAACACACAGGTATTCATACGATTGCATATTATCAAAAAGAAATTTTATGTTAAAAACAGCAAAACCAGTCGCACTCAATAATAATTATTATATACATTTATGGGGCTAAAAGAGTATAAGGAGGTGGAGCAATACTTTGGAAAATCATTGCATGTTGCCATTCAGGTGCGGAAAGACAGAATGCGGGTTTGGATAAATGAAACAAAGGCTTTTGATCTGCCTAAAGGAATTGATTCAATTAATAAAATGAACCAGCTATTTTTTAAGATTGGCGCAACAAATTATGCAGAAGAACAGTATGGCATATATAATCAGTAATATCCAATTGGCAAAGGATTTACCTGATACCAGGCACAAATTAATTGACGAAGGTAAATTCAGTACCACGCCATTTTATTTGATGTCAACTCAGCTAACATCAAACCGGAGTCGGGTGGTGTATTGAAAGAGATTGCGGGTGTTTTGAACGAACATAAAGATGTAAAAATAAAAATCATTGGTCATACGGACAGTGATGCAAATTACATTGCAAATCTTACGCTGTCTAAAAAAAGAGCCGCGGCAATAAAAGATGCATTGGGAAAAAATTACGGAATCTGCGACAGAAGAATTGAGATTGAAGGAAAAGGTGAAACGGATGCTTTAGGTAATAATAAAACCAAAGAAGGATAAGCCGCCAACAGAAGAGTGGAATTTTTAAAACTATGAAATCGTCATTCAACTTAAAATTAAAACAATGAAAAAGATTTTAGTAATAGTAATGGTGGCACTGGCCACTGGCAATAGTTTGTTTGCCCAGGAATTAAAAACGGAAGTAGTAAGGCAGTTCATGCAGGTAACCACAGTAGAGTCTGTATTGGCAGGAGGTTTGGGTCGCTCTAGAATGATCATTACAAATCCTGATGGCACACAAACTGATAGTGGGCTGGAAAACCTCTTTAGCATGGTGGGCATCAACTTTAAGAATATAAAGGAGAACGAAGACAAGCTGATAAAGACACTGAAGGAATACACAGACAAGGGCTGGAAGATAGAGCATGTCACTTCATTTACGCTTAGTCAAAATGATACCGGTGCCGGCGGCATTTTCATGACCAGGTATTTATTGTCTAAACCAACAGACAAAAAATAAAGTATAGTAATCAAGCTTTTAATAAACAACCATTAACCATTTGACAATTATAAAAAAGTAATGACAATTTTAGCAGGTGTACTATAATTAAAACTTTGTTGTCCAATCCCGGTATCAATGAAAAGCGATTGTTTGAATGATCAAGTGTGAATGGTCAGATGTGAATGGAGAGTGGTCAAGTGTGAATGGTCAGAGGTGAATGGAGAGTGGTCAAGTGTGAATGGTGAATGATGAATGGTCAAAGATCATCCTTGAAAATTGGATGGTAAAATATTCGCAATTCATTATTTGCATGCATTCAATTACTAATTTATCATAACAGGTATATTCTCTCTGTCCCCCGGACACTATTTTGAGGCTTTGTGCGCCGTAGAAAATGCGGAGATCCACTGGACGCTTTGGCAGAACTTTGCGTCTGCATTTTTTAAAAATTTAGCCAGCATTACGCTTGCGGCGGGTATCTTTTCTACCATCACAAAATCTGCGCTATTTCTGGGTATATTCGAAAAAGTGGTTGAAAAAGTAATCTGGTCGGAGGAGTATTTAAAAAACCGTTCCGATCTTAGGCAAATATGGGAAAAGACTTCCAGGCACTTATACCAAAAAAAATTCCCGATATCAACCAGAACATCGAAAAAATAATATTCGACCAATACTTTCCAACAGGTCATTATTTTTACTACGATGATTTTAAGATGCACATCAGTTTAAAAGTGGATAAAAACGGCTACCTCGTTTATGAAGAAACGATTAGTTTCATGGCAAAAGCGGTGAGTGCACACACAATCCATATATTTGGAAATCCTTTATTCCGAAAAAAGCATTGATGTACACACGCATTTTGATATACCTGAAGTGAAAATTGATGATGAGCCAATAGATGTAGCCAATTGCTTTTCGCTGGAGGTTACCGATACCAAACTGGAGGCACAACTCAACTTAAATTTGAAGGGAAAAAAGAACTACGACTTTTTGATTAAGATGCGCAAAGTAGTGCCTTATGAAGAGAACCGTACAAAATCGGTCAGCACCATATACTTCATTCATAACCTCAACGTAACCTTCACCTATCGCAAATTATTAAAGGTGGAATTCATGGAATGTGGCACCATCGGCAGCTTCAAAACAATTGGGGAACATGACATCGATCTCAATTCAAAACAACTAATAAAAAGATACAATGGCCTGATATTTCCAAAGCAGGGATTTGTATTTTTCCTGACAAAATAGTTTTTTAATAAAAATAAAACGAATGAAAGCAACGCTATTTTCAAGAGTTCACAATGAACCCTGATACGCTCAAACGAATACAGGAGGGTTGTTTCTTTATTGGAGCAACCCTTTTTTGATTTTAAATGGTCTGCGATAACCTATACGAACCCCCGCAAACCTATAATGTTTTAAAAACCTTATAGGTTTGCGGGGGTCGGGCGGCCTTTTCAATGTTGATTATAGCGAGTTTAATAGGTTTGGGTTTAGATTGGTTTTACAGCATCTCACGCTGGCATTTATATTTTTTATGTTGGCATAAAAAAAGCCTGCCAACTTTTGTTGACAGGCTTTTCGCGGAGAGTAAGAGATTCGAACTCTTGATACAGTTACCCATATACACACTTTCCAGGCGTGCTCCTTCAGCCACTCGGACAACTCTCCATTTTTTTCAGGACGGCAAAAATACAGTATCGGATTTTATAAGCCGAATATTTTTTCGGCATTGGCAGTTGTAATCGCAGCAACCTCCTCTACTGAACATTTTTTTACCTCCGCCAGTTTCGCCAGAATATGGGTTAGATAACTGCTTTCGTTTCTTTTACCACGGAATGGCACCGGTGTTAAATAGGGGGCGTCGGTTTCTAATACCAAATGCTTCAAGTCAATTTTTTCGAGGACCTCTGCAAGTCCGGCCTTTTTATACGTTAGTACGCCACCGATACCAAGGTAAAAGCCGGCCCGGATCACTTCTTGTGCGGTTTCATAACTGCCACCAAAACAATGGAAAATACCTCTAACCCCTTTGGGTACATATTCCTGCACAATCCGGATGGTTTCCTGCATGGCATTGCGGGTATGGATAGCTATGGGTAAGTTGTATTGGATGGACCATTCAATTTGCTGCTTAAAAACCTGGGCCTGCTCCGTGCCAAATGTCTTGTCCCAGTAATAGTCAAGACCTACTTCCCCAACAGCCGAAAATCTCCTTTTACTCAGCCAATCTTCTACAATAGCCAATTCATCCCGGTAATTTTCTTTCACATAACAAGGGTGAAGTCCTATCATGGCGATACACTTGCCGGGGTAACGGTCCTCCAATGCCAGCATTGCCGGGATGGACTCACTGTCAATACCGGGTAAATAAAATTTCCGCACGCCTGCCGATTCGGCTCTTTGTATGATGGTATCAATATCAGCATCAAACTCTGCTGAATAAAGATGACAATGGGTATCTATCATGTTCATGGTTCAATTAAAGTGCAAAAGTGGCCAAAAAATATTGAATAGCTCCTATTTGTATGTTTACCGCTATTTGCCGGAATAATTTTTAGATACAAGGAGGGAATTGGTAACGCTGGCAGCGCTTGTTTGCCTTTTTGATTGCTAATTGAGATTTAAACAGTTTTATAAGTCGATCAAAAAAAGCATTACGTGCAGGATCGGCTGTCTATTAATGACCTTGAATCAAAATATTTTCAGGGGGTAAAGTATAACCATATACAACCGTTTATTTTTTACATCTCCCTTTGATATCAATGATTAAACAACGATCATTGAATGATTTTTTAACCTGTTTCGAATAAAAAAAAATAAATGTTAAAATAAATATTGTTATTTCAAAAACTACTTTGTACCTTCCGTCTAGTTTTCATAGGGTACGGATTAAAAACGGGCCAGGGTTTCTACCCAGGCCCACTCTTTTTCTAGCCGTTTCCACCAGAAAGCCCGAATCCTAAATCAACCAATTCCACTTATTTTTTTGAACTGATACCCTTTTCGGCTAAAATGCTCCAACACTTTTGGTAATGCATATTTCAACTTTTCAAATGCCTTCTCACTATCATGAAACACCACAATTGAACCTTTCCCGGTTTTAGTCAATACGTTCTGTAAACACTTTTCTTTGCTCATCTTTTGGTCAAAATCGCCACTCAAAACGGTCCACATAATGGAGGTAAGTTGATATTGATCAGTGGCCAGCATCTTTAGCTGAAAGGAAGTAATTCGTCCGTAAGGAGGACGAAACAAGGGTGCATCGATGTGTTTTTTCGCTGTTGCAATATCCTGAAGGTAAACAGCATCATTGGTATGCCAGCCGTTGAGGTGATTAAAAGTATGATTACCCACCGCATGCCCTTCTTGAACAATTCGTTCATAAACAGCAGACTGCTCAACTACGTTTTTACCAATGCAAAAGAATGTTGCTTTTGCATTGTATTGTGCCAGCGTATCCAATACAAAGGGTGTTATCACCGGATGTGGTCCATCATCAAAGCTGAGATAAATGATTTTTTCAGTATTGGGCATCTCCCAGATACAATTGCCATACAATTTCTTCAGCCACCAGGGCGTTTTTATAAAATACCACATACTGCAAAATTATTTTTAAATGCTGATTAAACCCATTATTAAGTGATGAGTCCTAAGCTGACACAAAACCTAAATCACAAAACTTAAAATTATGAAAACAAAAAACCTGGTAATTGCCACAGCGCTCATTACCATTGCCGGATTTACTGCTTGTAAAAAAACAGATAACAGCAGTCCCGCAACTGAAGAAATTACCGCCACCGTGGACTTAAGTACAGATCAGGCGATCTCCGATAACCTGACAGAAGATGCCAATGCTTTATTTATGGAAGCCGCTACAGAAAATGGTTTAACTGGAGAAACACCTGCAACACCGCTGGAAACAATGGGCATTTTAGGCTGTGCAACTGTAACGGTAACGCCACTGCTGGGATTCCCCAAAACAATTGTAATCGACTTTGGCACCGGATGTTCTTCCAACAACGGCATTACCCGTAAAGGAAAAATCAACGTAGTATTATCCGATTCTTTGAGAAAATCTGGCAGCACCGCTGTGATGACATTTGCTGGATATTTTGTAAATAAATTTCAAAAAGAAGGAACAATCACCTGGACCAATATCAGTACGCCTACCGCAAAAGGATGGCAGCGGAAATTGGATAACGGAAAAATCACCGACTCTTCCGGAAAGTATTGGTTACATACCGCTTTAATAAATGTAATTCAGATTGCCGGATACGATACCCGCAGAAACTTGCTGGATGATGTCTTTTCTATCACCGGAACCTCTACTGTTACCAATTCAAAAGGAGGTACCAGAACTTCTACAATCATTGCTCCATTGATTAAGAAAACAATCTGCGAAAACATTACCCAGGGCACCAAAGAAGTAAAGGCACCCAGATTCAATGCCATCATAGATTTTGGGAACGGCGAATGCGATAGAATTGCCACCATCTCCATCAATGGCAATGCACCTAAAACAATTTTACTTCGTTGATAAAATAGCCGGTAATATAATGGAGGCTATTGAACGAATCGGTGAATTAAAAACATCGCATTAAAATCTTTAGGCATTTTTGCTACCTCACAACACACCCGTCTGATTCATTCAGTTAATTCAAACAGATTCCAGGAAAAACGCCTTTGTGGCGTTTTTTTTATGTCTGCAATGCAGGTGGGGCCACTCCCATACCCCCGCTAAAAAATCGGGACCTTGTTATGGGGGACACGACGACTTCAACTTGCCCCCGGCCCCGCTAGCCAGCGGGGAGGTCTGTTAATTACTTTTAAAAAACCGTATAGTACCGTGTGGGTAAAGTACCGTAATTCCATATTTTGGTATGATTGCATTCGAACCTAGCCCGGCACCTTTTCGAACGAAGCGGGATGTTCCAAAAGGAGTGGTCTACAAATTGCTTTTGCGAATGGATAAGTTATTGGATGAAAAAGGGAAGGGGTATTTTAACTGATTTTTTGAAAAGATTGCCCTAAAGCCCTTATAAGGGCGTAATAACAAAACTTAGGGTGAAGCCCTATGTGCATAAACGAGCGGTTGGCAAGCCAATGTACCCTACCATACCGCCTCATCTCAGAAAGATAAGATTCAGGGATTTAAGGCCGTTCATTCAGCAGAAAAAATTTTTAAAAGTAATACCCAACATCATTCACTATCTTCCCATAGAGCATGAGGTACTCCACCATCCATTTTAATTTTCTCCCCTTTCCAGTAGCACTTATCTTTGCAGCATGTTTAATAAAGTAAGAGTACGATTTGCACCAAGCCCTACCGGCGGCCTGCACTTAGGCGGTGTTAGAACCGTTTTATTTAATTATTTATTTGCCAAAAAACAGGGTGGAGATTTCATCGTTCGTATTGAAGATACCGATCAGTCAAGATTTGTAGCCGGCGCTGAAAAATATATTTTCGACTGCCTTGACTGGTGCGGTTTGGTGCCGGATGAAAGTGTTTTGGTGGGTGGTCCGCATGCACCTTACCGGCAAAGTGAAAGAAAAGAAAGCTATCGCCAATATGCAGAACAACTGGTAAGAGAAGGCAATGCCTATTATGCATTTGACACACCGGCAGAACTGGATCAAATGCGGGAAAAGTTAAAAGCCACCGGTAGTCATAGTTTGCAATACGATCACCGGATTAGGATGAACATGAATAATTCGCTTCGCCTGTTACCGGACGAAACTGCCGCATTGATGGCAGCGGGAACGCCTTATGTAATCCGGATAAAAGTAAACCCGAATGAGATCATTCCGTTTACAGATCTGATACGGGGCGACCTGGAATTTGATACCAATAACGTAGATGACAAAGTATTACTGAAAGCAGATGGCATGCCCACCTACCACCTTGCAGTAGTAGTAGATGATTTTGCGATGGAGATTAGTCATGCCTTCCGCGGAGAAGAATGGTTGCCGAGTGCACCCGTCCATACTTTATTGTGGAAATACCTGTTTGGTTTGGATAAGATGCCGGAATGGGCCCATCTTCCATTGATACTTAAACCGGATGGCAACGGTAAGCTAAGCAAGCGGGATGGAGACCGGTTGGGCTTTCCGGTATATGCAATGGACTGGACCGATCCTGTTACAAAAGACATTACAAAAGGATTTAAAGAACTGGGATTTTTACCGGAAGCCTTTATCAACCTGCTGGCTGTGCTGGGGTGGAACGATGGGTCCGAACAGGAAATATTTTCTTTAGATGAACTGGTGGAAAAATTCAGTATTGAAAAAGTGCATAAAGGGGGCGCCAAATTTGATTTCGAAAAGGCTAAATGGTTTAACCATGAGTGGATTAAAAAACTGGATATTGAAAATTATGCAGGAAGGGTAAAAGCGATATTTGAGGCAAAGGGCATTTCAACTATTGACGACAACTATTTTAACCAGGTACTTGAATTAATCAAACAGCGCTGTACATTATTACCTGATTTTTATACGCAGGGCGTTTTCTTTTTTGAAGCGCCTGTATCGTATGATGAAGCAGCCGTTCGTCCGAAATGGGATGAAAAGAAGAACCTGTTTTTTATCGAACTAATCAAAGCCTGGGAACTGGGTACAATTTGGGAAGCATCCGATCTTGAGTTAAGCTTTAAAGAACTGGCAAGCGCTAATCAATTAAAAACAGGGGAATTGATGTTGCCCTTGCGCATCATGCTCGTAGGTGGAAAATTTGGTCCGGGTGTTTTTGAAATTGCCGCCACAATCGGAAAAGCGGAAACGATTAAGCGGATGGAAAATGCATTGAAGGTATTTG
>JBBQKO010000039.1:0-21169 GCA_038327005.1 Chitinophagales bacterium
AAAAAACCGATAAATAACACGAAAATGAAGTAGAAAAAACAGTTTGCAACAAACCGGACAGTTAGATGATCAACTAAACTATTTATATAATTAAATAGTTTAATGTATTATTTTTTAAATCGACTATATGGACAGACTCTAGTTAAATTGATTTAGTGTTTTCGCTGAATTATCAAATTTAGTATAAGTATAATTTCGTTACTTTAGCAGAGCGTAAATGCCGATTGTAACTGTAAGCCATCATTATTTATTTTAGGTATTTAAATTCGAAACTACGTTATTTCATTTTTCATATTGGGATAGAACTGTGATCGAAAAATAGACTGGATGGCAATTGTCAATTGTTCTTAAATCAGTTTTTAATAGACGAAGGAATAAGCCAAATCGTTTATAGGCTTAAGCTTGAGATGATGCAAAAGGAAAATGGACTTTTAAATGTACAAATAAATAGGGCGTCATTTGCACAAGTGAATTTTTGTACGGATTGATTCAAAGAATTTCGAGTGCTGACATCCATTTCAACTATTCAAAATGGACGGACCATTCAATATAAAAACAATAAACCACTTCTATATGTCAAAAAACAACCGCAGACAATTTATTAAAAAGAGCATACAAGCTGCCGCAGGCACTTACATTGCCTCCATGGGATTTAGTGCAAAAAGTTATGCCAATATTATCGGAGCAAACGATCGGGTGCGTCTTGGTGTAATAGGTTTTGCAGATCGTTTCAGGCAATCGCATTTGCCTTGTTTTATGCAGCATTACAAAGAACTGAATTTTGACATCGTAGCCGTTTCTGATATTTGGAAATTGCGGCGGGAAGAAGGGCTGCAACACCTGAAAGAAAAAATGGGCCATGATATTACCGCCTGTAGGAATAACGAAGAGTTGTATGCGCTCAAAGATATTGACGGTGTGTTTGTAGCCACATCCGATTTTCAACATGCCTTACATGCAGTGGAAGCCGTGAAGGCAAAATGTGATGTGTATTGCGAAAAACCTTTTGCTGAAACAATGGAAGACAATCGCCTAGCATTTAAGATCATCAAAGCCTCCGACCGCATTGTGCAAATTGGTTCGCAAAGAAGAAGTGGTGCCAATTATGCGGCCGCAGCCGATTATATCCAAAGCGGAAAGTTTGGTCCTATTACAATGGTTGAATTAACCTGGAATGTTAACCAGCCCGGGCGTTGGCGCAGACCTGCATTGGTTGCCAAATGCAAAGAAGAAGATCTTGACTGGAAGCGCTTTTTGCTGAATCGGCCTTACGAATCATTTGATCCGCGGAAGTACCTGGAGTATCGCTTGTTTTGGCCCTATTCATCCGGTATGCCGGGGCAATGGATGAGCCACCAAATAGACACGGTGCATTGGTTTAGTGGTTTGCAACATCCAAGAAGTGTTACTGCCAACGGAGGTATTTATCAATGGAAAGATGGCCGTAGAAACTGGGATACCACCACCGCTGTTTTTGATTATGGTCCTAAAGAAGATCCCACGACTGGTTTTCAGGTGGTGTTTATGTCACGGATGCACAATGGCGATGAAAACCCGGCAGAAATTTATTACTCCAATGGCGGTGAGTTAAATCTGATCACCAATAAAATTTCACCCAACGGCGGACTAAGAGAAAATATGGCAAAGGCTATGAGGATGAAGGCCAACCTGCTGCCTGAAATGGATTTGACATCCTTGGCAGCACCCGTAGCAGCAGGCGCTAATACGGGTGGCGATGTGCTTACCTCCTTGCATGTTCGCAACTGGATGGAATGTATCCGCAGCCGCAAACCAACCAATGCACCGGTAGAAGCAGGCTATTACCATTCCATCGCCAACATCATGACCAATGCTGCTGCAAGAACAGGATTTAAAGCAACCTTTGATGAAGCTACCCAGGAAGTGATGGTGGATGGGAAAGTTTTTAAATATTGAGTGGTTTGTTAGGCACAAGAATAGTTGAATAAAATTAGTGCCTTTCAATATGTACAGTTGACTGTTTTTTAAAAGCGCTGATAAAAAATTGATTTAGTTTTATCATTTTTTATCAGCGCTTTTTTGTTTGCATTGTGATTAAACGCAGGCTGTTTAAACACCTGGTGTCATCTCCTTCCTGCTCTGTTACTAATTTTACAGACTTCAACCAAAATGTAATTTGATGGCTGGTAATTTATTTTTTCAGCCATCCATTTACTTCCATCCAGTTCCTGCAACGTTCCATCCACAATTCATTTTCATTTTTTTGTTTCATACCAAAGCCATGACCGCCGGATTGATAGATGTGCAATTCTGCCGGAATTTTATGTTGAACCAGCGCTTCATAAAAGCGAATGCTGTTCAGCGGATTCACGCCATCATCATCACTTGCGTGTACTAAAAATGCAGGAGGTGTTTGGTTGGTTACTTGTAATTCATTGGAGTATTCTTTTATTTTTTCGGGTGTTGGCGTTTTTCCAATTAATTTTTCCTTCGAGCCCTGATGGCCGATGCTTTCGTTAAAGCTAATGACAGGATAAATGAGGATCATGAAATCAGGTCGCAGGCTGGTTTTTTCTGCATTTGGAATTAAAGCTTTGTCGAAATGCGTACCGGTAGTAGAGGCCAGGTGTCCTCCAGCAGAAAATCCCATGATGCCAATTCTGCCTGGGTTTACATTCCATTCCGTTGCACGGTCCCTCACCATTTTTATGGCCTGTTGTGCATCCTGTAAAGGGCCAATCTCCCGGTTGATCATTGTGGCATCATTCGGTATCCTGTATTTTAAAACAAAAGCTGCTACTCCTATTTTATTAAATTCTTTCGCAACATCTGTTCCCTCATGACTGGATGCGGTTACCCAATAACCACCACCCGGACAAATCACCACCGCTGTGCCATTTGCTTTATTTTTTTCAGGTAAAAAAATAGTCAGCGTAGGCCTGGATATTTTGCTGATGATGGTGATACCATTGGGGTACTCTGTTGTCTCTTCATCTTTAGTTGGTTTGCTGTTGGGGATGGCATCTTTGTAAAGTGGTATCACGGTTTGAGACTGAGTAACGCTATTCATGATGCAGGTAATGATAAAAGTGAGGAGGATGCTTTTCATATTTGATGCTGATTATTTTTTTAATCTGATTCAAAAATAAACGAAAAAAGATTTTCTTCCTCACAATAAGAATATTTATGTTTGATGGGCAATGATAGTGGTTGTGTTAAAAATGATTGGTACATTTTTAAAGTTGATTTATCGTTGTATTATTGATCAATTGAAAACTCATTGAACATATCATCCAGGCTTTTGATAATTGTTTCCGGCGAAGGCAAATATTTTTTATAATCCTTTGGTAATTTAGACGATACTTTGTAGGTGGTTACACCGATCGGCTGGGTTAAATCTTTAAGTGCATATTCAACAGTCGTTCTATTTTTTTCTCTGCAAACAATAATGCCGATCGAAGCATTTTCATCTGCTGTTTTCACTTTGTCATTTAGTACGGATAAATAGAAACTCATCTTACCTGCATATTCAGGTTTAAATTTACCGGGTTTTAAATCGATCGCCACCAACGATTTTAATTTGCGGTGAAATAATAAAATGTCAATGCTGAAATCTTCTTCCAGTGCAAGGCGGAACTGGTTGCCGATAAAAGAAAAGTCGCCCCCCATTTCCATTAAAAATTTCCGGATATTTTTCATGATTGCCAACTCTAACTCTCTCTCGTTGTGTTCATCACTTATTTCTAAAAATTCAAAATTATATTCATCCCTTACAGCGAGTTTTGCCTGGTGTCTATATTTTTCAGGTAATGTTTTGTCAAAATTAGTTTGTCCAAGCAGAAATTTTTCGAAGCTTTTTCCTTTTATATGATGTATTAATACGGCTTTGGTCCAGCCGTATCTCTTTGCCATGCCTGCATAAAACTTCCGTTCGTTTACGCCTTTACATTTCTCAATGATTATAATGTTATTGCTCCAGCTAATTTCTGCCACCATTGGTGGCAGTTTTGAGTATTCTAAATAAAACATACGCATTCGCCACATATTCCGGTTGCTTAATCCATTCATTCCCGGGAATTCAATTTGTAAATCGGCTGCTAATTTTTCCACAACAGATTTCCCCCATTTATGTATCTGCTGCTTTTCGATAATACTTTTACCAATATCCCAATAAAGTTGTATCAGCGTGACATTCACCTGCTTCATTGCCTCATATTAGGCCTTATATATTTTCTCCTTTATCTCGGTAAAAATACTTTATACTCATTGGTGATTTGTACTTTCGCCATAATCGCACCATTTATTTAAAGGGGTTATTTGGTTTAAAAAGAGTGATTTGCTAAAGATAACAAGATGATCAACTTATTACCTTTAGCAGAATCGTTATTTACATAAATCCATCGGCTTCCCGGTAAGCTTTTATCAATGCCAGCTTTCCCTTTTTTCCCTGTTTTGCATTACCATGCTCCATTCCTAAAACGCCTTTATAGCCTTTATTATAAATATGCTTAAAAATGTTTTGGTAATTCATTTCGCCTGTGCCTGGCTCATTTCTTCCAGGGTTATCACCTATCTGCAGGTAGCCAATTTCATCCCAGGTAGCATTTAGATTATTGATGATATTACCTTCATTGCGTTGCATGTGATACATATCGAATAAAAATTTGCAGGCCGGACTGTTGACTGCTTTGCAAATCATAGCCGTTTGATCGGAGTGCCTAAGAAACAGATCGGGATTATCACTCAATGCTTCCAGCACCATCACCAGTCCATGTGGAGCAAAAATGTCGGAAGCCTTTCGGAGTGCAGTGATCACATTGGCTGTTTGAAAATCCAGTGAAAGACTTCTTTCATAATTGCCTGGCACCACAGTCATATATTTTGCATTGCAACGTTTGGCCACTTCTACGGCCATTTTACAATCCTTTTCCATTTTATCGATCCATTCCTGCTTACCGGTAGTTAAAGAAGTTTTCCAATGCCAACTGTCGGATGTGATTACAAAAACGCCCATGTTCATTCCCAGCTTTGCAAGTGTATCACCGATTTTTTTCTGTTGCTCTGCTGTTCTACCCATCATGCCATTGTCTTCAATAGACCGAAAACCCATGCTGTGTGCGAATTTTATCTGGTCAATAAAATCATTGCCCGCATGATTTTTAAACATTCCATCGTGAAAACCGTAATTAAGATTGAACGTTTTTTCGGCAGTATCTTTATTGCCAATTGTTGATGTGCCAAATACATTTGTTGCCGAGGTAAACAATGCTCCACCAGCCAACAATGATTGTTGTAAAAAATTTCTTCTTTGCATGTTGTTATATTTTTAACCACTAAATTTACCAACATTATTTATAAATAAACAACTATTGTTACTGCGGATATTTTTTACTGTATTTTTTATATGCAATGCCTTCAATGGGAGCGGGCAATTAAAACGTTTTTCATTTGCTGAAGCCAAAATGGGATCTCCTTTTAACATCGTTTTTTATCACAGTGATAGCATACAGGCAGTCAATCTTGCAAGGCAATGTTTTAATCTGGTAGACTCCTTTGTTTTTATTTTTAGCGATTATATTGATAGCAGCGAGTTGTCAAAATTAAGCGCATCAGCAGCAGTAAACGCAAAGCCAGTTAACGTTTCGCCGGCTATGCTTGAACTATTGGTTGCATCTAAACTGGCATTTGAAAAAAGTGGGGGTGCTTTTGATATTACCATGGGACCGCTTATCAAATTCTGGCGCAAGGCACGCAAGGCAAAAGAATTCCCATCTGATGAGGCCGTACAAACCAAACGAAGTTTAATTGGATTTGATAAGTTATTGATTGATACGGTACTTAAAACAGCCACGCTTTCGCAGCCAGGCATGCAATTGGATTTGGGTGGAATTGCCCAGGGATACATTGCCCAAAAGGTAATTGTTTTTTTAAGTTCCCAACAGGTTTATCATGCGCTCGTAAATGTGAGTGGCGATATTGTAATGAGTAATGCGCCGCCGGGTACCAAAGGCTGGACGGTAGGCATCAATGTACCCGAAACCATGGATGAATTATTGCCCCAAACTTTGCAACTGCAAAATATAGCAGTCACTACTTCCGGGCATGCGTACCAGTTTATTGATCATGGGGGTAAAAGATATTCTCATATCATTGATCCCCGAACGGGCTATGGTGTTACTTCGCAGCGGAACGTAACAGTAATCGCCAGCAACGGAATTACTGCAGATTGGCTGGCTACCGCTTCCAGTATATTATCTATCAAAAAAGCTAAAAAGTTGGCAACGAAATTTGGAGCACAGGTATTGATCGGTGAAATAAAAAAGGGCAAGTTTGTTTTTAAGTCAACAAAAGGATTTTCATTCTATTGTAAAAAGTATTAGTGAGATTGGTTCATTTCAAGTTGTCGGTTTAGAAGTTGCTAAGGGTTAGAAGTCTTATTGCAGCGAGGAAACCAATGCAACGGTCTGTTGGAAAGGTTGGGAACGCTTAAAAGAAATCTGGAATTCGAACGCATGACTTGTTGATAAAGTTTATTGCTTACCTTTCAGTTATAAATCATACAGTATCGTGAAGCAACTACTTGTTATCGTTTTAATCATCATTTCCTTTTGCTCTACCCAGGCCCAGGACTCCGTCAAAATATTTGCAGCGTATAAATTTACAGTACCAGGTTCTGCTCTTCAAACAAGGATGGTGCCTGTAGAAGCAGGTAGTTTTTTAATGGGCAGCAGTGATATCGAAAAAGGAAGAGAGGGGGATGAAGGACCCCAGCGCAAGGTATCGGTTGCTGCTTTTTGGATGGGGGCTTTTGAAGCAACAAGGGATGAATTTGACGTGTTTTATAAAGACGCCACCACCAGTGAAAACGTTGCTTTGGATGCAGTAACCAGGCCTAGTCCGCAGTATGTTGATTTAAGTTGGGGAATGGGTAAAGAGGGCGGTTATCCGGTAAATAGTTTATCGCAATATGGCGCATTGATGTATTGCAGATGGCTTTACAATAAGACTGGTGTTTTTTATCGGTTGCCTACAGAGGTAGAATGGGAATATGCCTGTAGGGCAGGAAGTACTACCCGCTTTTATTTTGGTAATGATGAGAAACAATTAGATAACTATGCATGGTATGAAAATAACAGTGAAGAAAAATTTAAAAAGGTAGGATTGAAGTTGCCCAATGCCTGGGGACTTTATGATATGCTCGGTAACGTTTGTGAATGGACGCTGGATCATTATGAAGCAAAGCGCATGGAAGAAATGGGAGAGAATGCAACGAATCCAATGATAGCTCCCAACAAGTCAAAGTATCCAAAGGCACTTCGTGGTGGCGGCTTTAAGGATGAAGCGGCGCAACTGAGATCTGCCAATCGCATTAAATCTGAACCACTTTGGAACCATCGTGATCCGCAGATACCAAAAAGCAAATGGTGGCTGACAGACGCAGCCGCCGTTGGATTCAGAATTATTTGTCCGTTGGACCAACCCAATGCGGAACAGGCGAACCAGTTTTTTAAAGATTATCTTGGGAAATAATTTTTTTTCATCGCTGTTACCTGATTTTATGTGGTCTCATTTTCAGGCAACTCTTTTTTTAACCCGTTGTGTGTGGCGTTGTTTTATTTTTCAAAGGGCAGATAAACATTTAAAAAAAATGAATGGAAATTTATTTAGAAAAAAGCCAATCAAGTGAATGCAACAAGCGAAGCAATTAACAATATAACAATAAAACAATCGAACAATCGAACAATAAAATAATCCGATAGCTATCGGAACAACAATAAAACAATTCAACAATAAAACAATTATTTATGAACAACGATGCTTCTAAACTTACAAGCCCTTCCCGCAGAGATTTTTTACACCAGGGTTCACTACTGGCAGGTGGATTAATTGCAGCTCCACTATTATCAAAAGCCAATTATTTTGCTGGTTCGGATGATGTTATAAAAATCGCATTGGTAGGCTGCGGCGGTCGTGGTACCGGTGCTGCTATACAGGCTTTACTAAGTAAACAGAATGTAAAGCTGGTTGCAATGGCAGAAGCTTTTCGTGACAACCTGGACAATAGTTACAAAGAAATAACCAGTGATGAAATGGCCGGATCATTGGGTGGCATGGATAAACTGAAGGCTAAAGTAGATGTGCCGGAGGAAAGGAAATTTGTTGGCTTTGATGGATATTTAAAAGCCATTGCTTTAGCGGATGTGGTGATATTGGCAACGCCTCCCGGATTCAGACCGCTCCATTTTGAGGAAGCGATCAAACAGAATAAACATGTATTTATGGAAAAGCCGGTGGCGACAGATCCCGCCGGTATCCAAAGAGTATTGACTGCAGCAGCAATTGCAAAAGAGAAAAAATTGAACGTGGTAGTTGGACTGCAACGGCATTATCAAAATTCTTACCGGGAGTTGTTTAAACGCAAAGATTTAATCGGTGATATTACCTCATCGCAGGCCTGGTGGAACAATGATGGCGTATGGGTGAGGCCACGCCAATACAATCAAACAGAAATGGAATACCAGATGCGCAACTGGTATTATTTTAACTGGCTATGTGGCGATCATATTACTGAGCAGCATGTACATAATCTTGATGCGGTTAACTGGTTTAAAGGTGCCTATCCGGTAAAAGCGCAGGGTATGGGCGGCAGACAAGTTCGCAAAGGAAAAGATCATAGTGAAATATTTGATCATCATTTTGTGGAGTTCACTTATCCAGATGGAAGCATTCTTAATAGCCAGTGCCGTCACATTCCTGGCACAATGAGCAGGGTAGATGAATTGTTGATTGGTACAAAAGGTAAAATACAAACCGGTGATGCAAATATTACCGACAATAAAGGAAAAGTATTGTACCAGTTTGATAAAAAATTGGAAAACAATCCTTACCAGACAGAGCATGATGAATTATTTGCCGCCATCGCAAAAGGTGAATATAAATTTGCCGATGCAGAAAATGGCGCCAAAAGTACCATGACTTCTATCCTTGGAAGAATGGCTACTTACAGCGGACAGATAGTAGATTGGGATAAGGCCATTAATTCTGGTCTTGATTTGCACCCTAAAGTATATGATTGGAATGCTTTACCTCCTTTGGTACCAAACGCAGATGGTTTTTATCCAATTGCAATACCTGGCGTAACCAAGTATGTATAGGTGATTTAATTTAAACAACCATGCAGATAGTAATTACGGATGGCTACACACTTAATCCGGGTGATCAAAGCTGGGAGGCTTTTGATCACCTGGGTGAAGTGGTTTATTATGACCGTACTCCTATTAGCGAAACAATTGAAAGATGCAGGAATGCAACTGTTATCATCACCAACAAAACGCCTATCACTACTGAGGTAATCAATGCCGCAAACAATTTAAAATTGATTGCCGTTACCGCAACGGGCTTCAATATCATTGATATTGCTACCGCAAAAAAAAGAGGCATTCCTGTTTGTAACGTTCCTGATTATGGAACGCATTCTGTTGCTCAACATGCCTTTGCTTTGTTACTCGAAATCACCAACCATGTTGGCACCAACGTTGCATCTGTGCAAGCCGGCGATTGGTTTCGCTCTCCAGACTGGTGTTACACGAAACACCCGGTGATGGAATTGAAAAACAAAACGATCGGAATTATTGGACTCGGAAAAATTGGTAAGCAAATGGCTACCATTGCCACAGCCTTTGGTATGGATGTAATTTATAGCCGGGGAAAAAAAGCGTTGAAATCCTGGCGGGAAGTTCCGTTGCATCAATTGTTTATGGAAGCTGATTTTATTTCGGTGCATTGCCCGCTCACGGCAGAGAACAACGCTTTTATCAATAAGGAATTGCTGGATTTGATGAAGCCTTCCGCCTATTTGATTAATACCTCCCGGGGGCAATTGATTACAGAGAAAGATCTTGTAGTAGCATTGCAAAAGGGCATATTAGCGGGCGCTGCTTTGGATGTTTTAAGTACGGAGCCACCTCTGGCAGGCAATCCATTAATTGGCTTGCCCAACTGTATCATTACGCCGCACAATGCATGGATTAGCTTTGAAGCCAGAAGCAGGATGATGCAGGTTACGCTGGAGAATGTTACCGCTGCACTGAATGGTAAAAGTATGAACGTTGTGAATGCTTGATTGACTTTCAATGCCATTGACTTACGCTATTTAAAATTTTTAGTACTTTTAAATATCAATACTCTGTTTTCTTATTTTTCTTGATAAAACCCTTAGGCTTCGCACAGGATGAAACAAAAAAATCAAGGCTTCGAATTAAAAGGCTGCCGATTTGTTATCGGGATAAATGAAATATTCAAAATAAGTCCAAAATCAATCCGCTGGCTAGCGGAGCCACAAGTCCAATAGTGTAAAGCTTATGCTTGGCTCAAACAGCCTTGATTTCTAAACGACTTATGTTGAAAAATTCCAGTACTTTTTATTCGAGACCGTAAGAGTACTAAAAGTAACATACAATGTTTAATCGAATAGAATATAACTATAGTCATAAATTTCTTAAGTCAACGACATTTAATTGACTTTTATAAACTCCTTTAGTTGATTACATGCCTTATATAATTGGATACATTTGCTAAAATTTGAGCGCTTTATGAAAAAAATAATTGCTTTCTTTTCACTGGTCATAATTTACCAGATCGTTTTTAGCCAGGGGAAAATTATGGAGAGCCTTTCCATTCAAAGTAAAATATTGGGAAAGGTGGTAAAGTACGCTATTTACATTCCTTCAGATTATGAAACATCGCAACGTCGTTATCCAACGTTGTATCTATTGCATGGCTATTCCGATGATGAAACAGGTTGGGCGCAGTTTGGGGAAGTGCAAAAAATAACGGATGATGCCATTGCCAAAGGGGATGCCACACAAATGATCATTGCAATGCCTGATGCCGGTGTTTCCTGGTATATCAATGATGCGACAGGTAGGGTGAAATTTGAAGATTTTTTTATCAACGAGTTCATTCCTTTTATTGATTCCGTTTACAAAACAAGGAGCAGCAAACAATACCGGGCTGTTGCGGGATTATCAATGGGTGGTTATGGTTCGCTTATTTACGGAATGAAACACCCGGAACTTTTTGCAGCTTGTGCTCCGTTAAGTGCCGCTGTTTGGAACGATGACTATATAACAACAATGCCTGCAAATGAGTGGAAAGATTATAAATTCAACGAATTATTCGGCAGCAACGGCGAGGGTAAAACAAGGCTTACGGAAACATGGAATAAAAATGCCATCCTCAGAATTGCCGCTACCATACCTGCAGAGAAATTAAACCAGGTGCGGTTTTACATTGATTGTGGTGATGATGATTTTTTGATAAAAGGAAATATGGAACTACATGCAGTCTTAACAGACCGGAAAGTAAAACATGAATTTCGGGTAAGAGATGGTGCTCATAACTGGACGTATTGGAGAACCGCATTACCTGAGGTATTAAAGTTTGTAACAGAAAGTTTTCATCGGTAGTAATCTGGAGCAATGCGATTTCTTGATATGGTTGGTCATGGTTTCAAAATAGAGAGTCGTATATGTGTCTTCGCAATTGATTGGAGCCCCAGCTTAGTTTCATTTAGTTAGATATTTTTTGTTCCATCGGAATAAATGGGTAGAAAATCCAACCCAATTTAAGTTGTGTTCCGTAGGAACGCAATGTGTTATAAAACACAATCCACCTAAAGTTCTTAACGGAACAAAAAATCAAAATGACAGACACCCGTGCTACCCGTATATTACTTCTGCGAGGCATTGCTTCAGCCTATCAAATTATTTTAACGCAAATAGAAAAACGACCAATCAATTTGAAACGGTATCATGTATTTTCTTTCACTTCATACTCCTTTCTGAATTGCGTTGGTGTCATTTTTTTTACATGTTTAAACTGTTTGCTAAAGTGTGCCCAGCTATTGTAACCGCTTTCATAACATATTTCCATCACAGGTTTGTTGGTGCCTGTTAATAGTTTACAGGCATGGCTAATTCTTAAATCCTGTATAAAATCAAAGTAGGTTTTTTTGATGTTCTTCTTAAAAAAACGGCAAAAGGTTGGGATACTCATTGCAGCTACATCTGCTACCTGCTCTAAGGTGATGGGGGTGAGATATCGCTTGAAAGAGAAGTCAATTATTTTTTCAATTACCGGGTTGATGTTGCTATTATTAGAGGCGAAATTTTGTGTGAGTGTGATGTAGTTTGATGTAGTACTTAATTTATGAAGACAGTTGAGCAGCAACGACATTCTTTGAAATCCTTTCAATGTTTGCAGTTCATAAATGATGGTTGTCATTTCCTTCTTAAGTTTCGGGCCAATTTGAATGCCGTCATTTCTTATTAATAATTGCTGTAGGTTTTTAATCTCGGGTAACAGCAGGAATTCTTTACCCAAAATATCTGGTTTAAAATGCAATACCTCCGAACAGCCGGTCATTTTATGGTGCTGCTTTTTAAACCAATGGGGCAGGTTGCCGGCTATAAAATAGATATCACCGGGTTTAAATTCGCCAATGTAATCGCCAATCATTGCGGTGCCATGGCCTTCTGAAATCAATATGAGTTCAAACTCTTCGTGCTTATGCCAGTTGGTTTCAAAAATTGGGGTCCGGTAGCTTCTGCAGGCAAATGACTGTTGTTCTTCCAGGTGTATTTTTTGAATCAGTGTTTTCATGCCATTGATTTAATTTAACTGCTATCTTATCAGTAATTATGCATAAAAATATATATAACTGACAAGATAGGATATTTTATTTTATAGATAGCAGTTGTATCCAGTTGAAAAATAGTGAAACTTTACACTAATAAAAACGATTGTATTAAAACACTACGATTATTAAAATTGCTTTATGTTATTATTAGGTATCGATATAGGAACTTCCTCCATTAAAGTGGCCATCGTAGATGCGCACTCCCAACAATGCATTATCACGGTGCAATACCCCGATGAAGAAACCGGCATCACTTCTTTGCAGAAAGGTTGGGCCGAACAGAGTCCGGAAATGTGGTGGGAAAACGTGCAGCAGGCTATTTTAAAAGCGCATGCGACTAACAAATACAATCCTTCCGATATTGGTGCCATTGGTATTGCTTACCAGATGCATGGACTGGTTTGTGTTGATAAAAATCAGGAGGTGTTGCGTGACAGTATTATCTGGTGCGACAGCCGTGCAGTAGAAATCGGTAACAAAGCGTTTGATGCCATTGGCCATGAAAAATGCCTGCAACATTTGTTGAATTCGCCGGGGAATTTTACTGCAGCCAAGCTGGCCTGGGTAAAAGAAAATGAACCGGAGCGTTATGCTTTGATTGATAAGATTATGTTGCCTGGTGATTTCGTTGCAATGAAACTGACTGGCGAAATTACTACCAGTATCTCCGCATTGAGTGAAGGTATTTTTTGGGATTTTAAAGAGCAGGAATTATCAAAAGATGTGTTCAACTATTTTGGATTTGATACTGCCTTGATTCCTGAATTAAAAGATGTATTTACACCGCACGGAACGGTTCATTCAACGGTTGCCAATCACTTGTTGCTAAAGGCTGGAATTCCGGTAACTTATAAAGCAGGCGATCAGCCGAATAATGCTTTATCGCTCAATGTACTGGATCCCGGTGAAGTAGCTGCTACCGCAGGAACTTCAGGTGTTATTTATGGCGTAAGCGATCAGTTGGTATATGATCAAAAATCAAGAATCAATAGTTTTGCGCATGTTAATTTTTTAGAAGAACAAAAAAGAATCGGTGTTTTATTGTGCATCAATGGAACAGGGATTTTAAATAGTTGGATTAAAAAAATCACCGGCAGTCAGTTAAGCTATAGCCAGATGAACCATGCTGCTGCTGGTATTGAGCCGGGCAGCAACGGTTTGCGCATGTTGCCGTTTGGCAATGGAGCAGAACGGATGCTGGAGAATAAAATTGTGCAAAGCCATATTCACAACATCGATTTTAATGTCCATGGTCCGGCGCATTTGTTTCGTGCGGCGCAGGAAGGTATTGCGTTTGCATTCAGGTATGGTTTGGATATCATGCGGGAGAATGGCATGCAGCCTTCAGTGATTCGTGCTGGGAAAGCCAATATGTTTTTGAGTGATGTGTTTACCAGTTGTTTTGTAAATGCTACGAACGTGCCGGTTGAATTGCATGATTGCGATGGAAGTGTGGGTGCTGCCAAAGGTGCCGGTATTGGGGTTGGTTTTTATGCTACGGCAAAGGAAGCATTTACCAATGCAGCGCCGCTGAATTTAGTAGAGCCAACGCAGGCAAAAGTGTATGATGAATTGTATGGTGAATGGAAATTACTAACCCCCATCCCCTAAAGGGGAGTTCTGCGGATAGTATGCTGTTTTAAAGTGACTTTTTAGAAGTTTTTTTGTTTGGGCTTTTAAACGTTGATTAAGCCGCAGTGGCAAATGTGATTTTGTTAATAATCATTTTTTTTAAAAAGGATTATTAATCACTTTTTTACAGTTGTTCGTAAATGAGAAGGTAGCCTTCTGGTTGAATAGTTGTTCGAAATAGCGTTTAGGCGTTTAAAATAAAAATAGGAAACATAAATCAATTATAGATCTAAAAATTAAAATGTATGTCAGTTATAATCGGAAACAAAGAGTTTTTTAAAGGCATTGGCCAGGTGAAATTTGAAGGCTTGGAAAGTGATAATCCATTGGCCTATCGCTGGTATGATGAAAATAAAATAGTAGCTGGTAAACCCATGAAAGAGTATCTGCGGTTTGCCTGTGCCTACTGGCATTCTTTTGTGGGCAATGGTGCAGATCCTTTTGGAGAGGCAACGCATTTGCATCCCTGGAACGAAAAATCAGATGCAGTGGAACGAGCCAAAGATAAAGCGGATGCAGCTTTTGAATTTATTACAAAACTGGGATTGCCGTATTATTGTTTTCATGATGTGGATGTGGTAGATTATACCAATGATGTGTTGGACAATGAAAAAAGATTACAGGCAGTAACTGCTTATTTAAAAGAAAAGCAAGCCGCCAGTGGGGTGAAATTGTTGTGGGGTACAGCCAATTTGTTTTCTAACCGCCGGTACATGAATGGTGCTTCTACCAATCCTGAATTTCATGTGTTGGCACATGGTGCTGCACAGGTGAAAGCTGCTCTGGATGCAACGATTGAACTGAAAGGTGAGAATTACGTTTTCTGGGGTGGCCGTGAGGGGTATATGAGTTTGCTGAATACAAACATGAAAAGAGAGAAGGAACATTTAGCCAGGTTTTTACATACTGCAAAGGACTATGCCAGAAAGAATGGTTTTACCGGAACCTTCTTTATTGAGCCAAAACCTTGCGAACCAAGCAAACATCAATACGATTACGACTGCGAAACAGTGATTGGCTTTTTACGTCAGTACGATTTGCTGAACGATTTTAAAATCAATATTGAAGTAAATCATGCAACGCTTGCAGGGCACACATTTACGCATGAGCTGCAGGTTGCTGCGGATGCGGGAATGCTGGGCAGCATGGATGCCAACCGTGGAGATTATCAGAATGGTTGGGATACCGACCAGTTTCCTAACAACATCAATGAGCTGGCAGAAGCCATGTTGATTATTTTGGAAGCCGGTGGATTTGCAGGTGGCGGAATTAATTTTGATGCCAAGATCAGAAGGAATTCTACGGATGCGGCTGATTTGTTTCATGCGCATATTGGTGGTATGGACACATTTGCAAGGGCATTGATTGTTGCGGATAATATTTTGAATAAAAGCGATTATAAAAAATTACGCTCCGACCGCTATGCAAGCTATGATGGTGGTGAGGGTAAAGCATTTGAAGAAGGAAAATTATCACTGGAAGAACTTCGTGACTTTGCAATTGCCAATGGCGAACCAGTTACTATCAGCGGTAAGCAGGAGTATTTTGAAAATATTGTTAACAGGTTTATTTAGGGTTGAAGGGTGAAAGTTGAAAGTTAAAGGCTATTTGCTGCACGGTAACTGGTAGTATTCGGTTTGATGTCTCGTCTGACCGGATACATTTAAAGGTTCAGGTTTCAGGATTGAAGGTTGAAATTTGCAGGTTCCAGACTCAGCAATTAATTGTAACAATTTAAAAATAGATTATTCAAAACAAAGGCGTCAGGATCAGGGAAGAATGTTTTTACTTTCCTGGTTTTAATATCCAAAATCAATCATATGGACAAGACAGAAAGCGGAAGTAAATTTTATATTTTCGGAATTACTCTGGTAGCCACCCTGGGTGGGTTATTATTTGGTTACGACACAGCGGTTATTTCGGGTGCGGTAGATTCATTAAAAATGGTTTTCCATTTAGACGAAGCTCATTTTGGCGGAATGGCTACCTTCTATCACGGGGCAACCGTTTCCAGTGCGCTGATCGGTTGCATTATCGGTAGTGCTATCTCCGGCGTATTTGCAACTAATTTTGGGCGTAAAAATTCGCTACTGATTGCTGCCATTTTGTTTTTTGTTTCGGCTTTGGGAGCAGCCTACCCCGAAGTTTTCTTTTTTACAAAAGGGGATGGTTCTGTTCCTGTTCTCATAGCATTCAATGTTTATCGCATTATTGGTGGTATCGGTGTTGGATTGGCCTCGGCTATTTGCCCAATGTATATTGCCGAAATTGCCCCTGCCGAGATTCGGGGTAAACTGGTTTCCTGGAACCAGTTCGCCATTATTTTTGGTATGCTGATCGTGTATTTTGTAAATTATTTTATCACAACAGGAGAAACTACGGAATGGATTGATGCCACCGGATGGCGCTATATGTTTGCCTCCAATGCCGTACCTGCTGCTTTGTTTGGTATCTTATTGTTCCTTGTTCCGGAAACTCCCCGTTTTCTTGCGTTGGCGGGTAAACAGGAAAAAGCCTTCAATGTTCTTTCAAAAATAAATGGTTACATTAAGGCCAGCGAAATTTTACAGGACATCAGGGATTCTGCTCACGAAAAGGTTGAAAAAGTGCTGGCTTATGGTTGGAAAGTGTTGATCATCGGAATCCTGTTATCGGTTTTCCAGCAGGCGGTGGGTATCAACGTAGTGCTTTATTATGCGCCTACCATTTTTAAAGGCCTGGGTTTCGGCAGCGATGCAGCCATGTACCAAACCGTGATCATGGGCTTTATCAATATTATATTTACCCTGGTGGCCATCTTTACGGTTGATAAATTTGGGCGTAAACCCTTGCTGATCATTGGTTCGGTGGGAATGGCGATTGGCATGTTTGCCATCGGCCTGCTGGCTTACCTGCAAATTTTCGGCATAAGCACGTTGATATTCATTGTTATTTATTCGGCTTCGTTTATGATGTCGTGGGGCCCTATTTGCTGGGTATTGATTTCCGAAATTTTCCCGAATACTATTCGTGGAAAGGCAGTTGCCATTGCGGTTGCAGCACAATGGATTTCAAATTTTATTGTTTCGTCCAGTTTTCCGGCATTACAATCTGTAAGTATGACATTTACTTACTGCCTGTATGGAGTAATGAGTATTTTGTCGGCCATCTTTGTTTGGAAAATGGTGCCCGAAACAAAGGGAAAAACTTTGGAAGATATGAGCAAACTCTGGAGGAAATAAGAAGACTGCTGGTTTGCGCCAGTGTGATGTCAACATTTATTTTTCAGGGATGAATTCTCCGGGTTACACACCCTTTGACGGTGACCGATAAGGAATATTCATGAATTGAGCTTCACTTCTTATGTGACATGACACTAGCTGGCTCTAACATTATATTTATCCCGGTTCCTGAAGGAATACCGTGACGATTTTTTATTGTAAAGCACCCTGCCATCAGGCAAAGTAATGTAGTAAAGATATAGGTTTACATTGAACTGCATAATGTAGGGGTGCACCGGAAATTGTCGCAGTAACAAATGGTCGGTAATGGACATCCACCATGGGCTGAGAAGATAACTTCATTTAAAGAATATTAAAAAGACTCCGAACAAAAGAGATTTCGATATAGTTGAAATCTTATGACCATCAACCATGAACCATCAACCAGTCACCTTCAGTTATGACGTTTCTCTTCGACCTTAATGGCACCATGATTGATGATATGCATTATCACATCAAAGCATGGCATGGTATTTTAAATAGCCTTGGAGCCAACATCAGCATGTCACAAATGAAGGAAGAATGCTATGGTAAAAATGATGAATTGCTGGAACGGATATTTCCTGGCAGGTTTTCTACGGCAGAAAAAAATGTGATGTCATTTGAAAAGGAGCGTGCTTACCAGGAAGCCTATAGGCCGGAGCTGGCACTGATAAAAGGATTGCCGGATTTTTTGAAAAGAGCGAATGAACATTCCATACAAATGGCCATAGGTTCCGCAGCCATCATGTACAATATCGATTTTGTGTTGGATGGATTGGATATCCGGTCTTATTTCAATGCGCTGGTAAGTGCGGATGACGTGGTCTTTAGTAAACCACATCCCGAAACCTATTTGAAATGTGCCGGTTTGCTGGGGGAGGATACCAAGAATTGCATCGTGTTTGAAGATTCGCCTAAAGGTGTGGAAGCGGGTGCCAATGCAGGTATGCAGGCGGTGGTGCTTACTACTATGCATACGAAAGAGGAATTTAACCAGTACAGCAATATCATTTGTTTTGTGGATGAGTACGAGGACGATCAATTGAATGTATTGTTGAACAAATAAATGAATGATAACATTCAATCATTTAAACTGAAAAAGATAAAATTTTGAACGGGTAATCCAAATTGGGTTACCTGTTTTTTTTATGGTATTTGCCATCAGCTTTTTATAAAATGATTTCAGCAAATAAAAAACTTGTTTCATAAAAACTAACTTGCAACATTATCACCAGTTTTTTATTTAAACATGAAAGAAATAAAGTCAATCATTGCCGCTTATGATAAAATTGACCGGGCAACTACACAGGCTGCGTTGGCAACAGTGGTAAGGGTAGAGGGTTCATCTTACCGCCGCACTGGTGCAAGAATGCTGGTGATGGATAACGGAGAATGGGTAGGTGGAATCAGCGGCGGTTGTTTGGAAGGCGATGCTTTAAAACGTGCAAGACTAGCCATTGCAAAATCAACACCTACAGTAATTACTTACGATACAACAGAAGGCGACGACTTTCAAATTGGCGTAGGGCTGGGATGTAATGGTATTATTGATGTATTGTTTACGCCATTAGATTTCTGCGATCAAAATAACCCGGTCGAAGTTTTAAAATCATGCATTAGTGCGGCCAGGCAAACGCATATAATTATAACTGTTACTTATTTACAAGGCGATTGGAAAGCGATATCGCCGGGTGCGGTTATCAATTATACCGGTGAAACAAGTTTGTCGGTTTTTGAAAATAAGTTGGTTGAAGCACAACTGGTGAAACATATAGCCGTGCAATTAACCGAAAATAAATCATCACCTAAATGTATTTTGGTGGAGGAAGGCAATCGCCTCGAAGTATTCATCGAAATTTTGCCGCCAGAAATAAATGTGGTGATCATGGGGTTCCAATATGATGTGTATCCGCTCAGCAGGTTGATAAAGGAACTTGGCTGGATGGTAACCATTGTTGCCAATCCGCAAAAGATTAATACCCATATCGCCGCAGTTGCGGATAGAGTGATAGCACCTGAATTTTTTGGAAAGCTACAGATCGACCAGCACACCGTTATCATTTTAATGTCGCATGACTTTAAAACAGATAAGTACAATTTGCCCTTAGTCCTCGCAACAGCAGCACCCTATATAGGTATGCTGGGACCAAGGGTACGTTCCGAAAAAATATGGGGGGAGTTGGAGGAAGAAGGTGTTTCGTTATCAACCGAAGACAAGAATCGTATTTATGCACCCATTGGTTTAGATATTGGTGCTGTTACACCGGAGGAAATAGCCTTGTCACTGGCAGCGGAAGTGAGAGCAGTATTGTCAAAAAGGGTGGGCGGTTATTTACGCCTGCGAAAAATAAGTATGCATGACCGGGAGTAAGGTGAAATTGCGCTTACAGACTTTTGAATTTCTGCCGCAATACCTTCAATTATTGAGATAGACTGCTTGCTTATAAAATACCAGCTTGTGAATTTGAAAGTGGTTGAAAAGTACAGCGAGTGCTGTTTAAGTGACAGGGAAGTAATATTTCTTACGTTTGCTGCATCTGATACGGATCGTATTTTTTACAAGCTAATTTTGGCAAAATTTCTTTTCATTTCTTTTTGATATTCGTATGCTTGTTCGGGATGGCTGATATTTTGCATCCACCTACGAGAGTGTAAAAGGAAAACTGTTTTGACGCCTTTTTAGCCGTTCTGTCTATCCTTTACCTTACCCTTCTGAATTTTATAAAAGAGATATTTTATGCCAGGTATGAATCTTGCAACTTTTTTACAGAAACATGTAACAATAGGCATTTTAATACAGCCACCTTTATGCTTCACCAATTTATTTAATTAAGTGTTTTTAAATGTCATCTGTTTATAGTGATATTGTGCGCCTTGTACAGCAGCTACTATCAAAAAATGGTTGATATTTTTTACACTGTCAAATCAAAAAGAGTATGAAAAAATTTATAATAATTCCTGTATTGGCAATTGTATCGCTACAGGCTTGTGTATCAAAAAAAATATTAAAGCAATCTCAGATGGAAACAGCCGCTTTGAGACAGGACAGTATGGATTTGGCAAACAAAAATGCTTCGTTGAATGGTAATATTTCGGTATTGGATAAAAACATTTCAACATTGCAGGCCAACATTAAATCGTTGAATGGTGAAGTATCAAGTTTGAGTAATCAAAATGGTCAATTGGGGCAACAAACAGCCACTCAGCAAAACCAGTTAGCTAAAACGAAAGAAGAATTGCAGGACCAACAGCAAAAGCTAATGCGCTTACAGTCTTTACTGGAGCAGCAAAAAGCCCAGGGTAAATTGTTGAAAGATAAAATGGCTGAGGCTCTTAAGGGGTTCAGTTCGAATGAACTTACGGTGGTGCAAAAAAATGGTAAAGTGTATGTAAGCCTTTCTGAAAATTTGTTATTCCCATCCGGTAGTGCGGTAGTGAATCCAAAAGGAGTTGATGCCTTGTCGAAGCTTGCAGCCGTACTCAATTTAAATAGTGACGTAGCCGTAAATATTGAAGGGCATACAGATAGCATTCCTATCAGGGGGCGTTTTAGTGACAACTGGGATTTGAGTACAGCCCGTGCCAATTCGATCGTTCGGGTGCTTGTAAACAATTA
>JBBQKO010000040.1:0-21071 GCA_038327005.1 Chitinophagales bacterium
GGTCAAACCCCTGCTTACCTGCTGATAGCAGACGATGCCGTAGGAGGATTTTTCGCCATCAACGGCGGCGCTTTTGGAAAAGACATGGGCAAAACTTATTACCTGTCGCCAGACAGACTGATTTGGGAACCACTGGATTTAACCTATACCGATTTTTTATATTTCTGTTTCAACAATGATCTAAATGACTTTTATCAAAACCTACGGTGGACCAACTGGAAAAAAGACGTATCCAAACTGGAAGGAAATGAAGTATTCAATTTCTATCCTGTATTATGGTCAAAAGAAGGAAAGGATATCAATAAAAACAGGAGAAAGAAAATACCCGTAGAAGACCAGTTTAAATTTAATATACAAAACAGGAAGCGATTGGGGATAAAATAAACGGGGCAAAAAACGATCGACTCTATTTTAAGGCTGCATTCAAAGCTATTTAAAGTACCACCAACTTGTGCCGTTTCTCCTCCACCTAAAAACAAAAAGAGTTGACAGCACTTTACCGAACTGAAACAATCCTGCATACACCCGCTGCCACCGCCAAATAATTAAAAACTACCTTTGCCGCTTATTTTGAATATATGACATTTGATGATTTAAATTTAAACACGCCCTTGTTATCTGCACTGGATGATCGGGGCTATACCAACCCTACTACCATCCAGCATAAGGTTTTCCCCATTGTATTGTCTGGACGAGATGTGTGTGGCATAGCGCAAACCGGCACTGGTAAAACGTTTGCTTACCTGCTTCCCTGCCTGCGGCTATGGAAATTCAGTAAAGATAAAGCGCCCCAAATACTCATCATTGTACCTACAAGGGAACTGGTGGCACAGGTAGTAGAAGCGGTAAAAGAATTAACGACCTACATGAGCCTGGTAGTAGTAGGTGTATATGGCGGAGTAAATATCAATACCCAAAAACTGGAAGTTGAAAAAGGCCTGGATATACTGGTAGCAACACCCGGCAGATTGTATGACCTTGCTATGAATGGTGCCTTTAAAACAAAAATGATTAAAAGACTGGTGATTGATGAAGTGGATGAAATGCTGAACCTTGGCTTTCGTACACAGTTGAAAAATATATTGGATCTATTACCACAAAAGAGGCAAAACTTATTATTCTCCGCCACTATCACAGAAGATGTGGAAACATTAATTGAAACCTATTTCAATGATCCGGTAAGAGTGGAAGCTGCGCCCACAGGAACACCGCTTGAAAACATTATACAAACCGCTTATGAAGTACCGAATTTCTATACCAAGGTAAACCTGTTAGATTTGTTGCTTTCAGAAGACGAAACGATGACCAAGGTATTGGTATTTGCTGCAACTAAACAACTCGCTGACCAGTTGTACGAGCAGTTGGAAACAAAGTTTCCGGGTACGGCTGGTGTCATCCACTCCAATAAAGAACAAAACCACCGGTTTAATACGGTAAAACAATTTCAGGAAGGCAACTACCGCTTTATCATTGCTACGGATATTGTGGCAAGAGGAATTGATATTGTAGAAGTAACCCATGTCATCAACTTTGACACACCAGAGGTACCGGAGAATTACATTCATCGCATCGGCAGAACCGGCAGAGCTGATAAAAAAGGAATCGCCATTACGTTTATCACAGAAAGAGAAAAGCCATTTCAGGAAGCAATTGAAGGACTGATGAAATACCAGATTCCCATCAAACCATTACCGGACAACCTCGTAGTGTCCGATGTGTTAACCGAAGAGGAGAAGCCAAAGATATTTATGAAGATCATCCAGGTGAAGGCGCCTAAAAAAGAAGATGTGGGGCCTGCGTTTCATCCTAAATCTGCTAAAAATAGTAAGGTGAATTTTATCGTTAAGAAAAAAGACAGGATGATGAAAAAATATGGTAAGCCGATCACAAGAGGACAAAAGAAATAAAAAACTAAAATTTTACTTTACCCAATCAACAGATTAAGCTTTGTAAAAGTACAAAATTGAAACCTATGGTTTCAACGAACGAATGCAGTGTTTATGATATGCCAAGGCTATTGTAAACGCTGTTTTTTTTGCTTGAAAATGCGGATCTCGCATTGCTACCGGCTAGTTCAAAAACAGGCAATCAGCCAATTCTAAATCGCAATTAGATATTTGTTAACGCTTTATATATTAAAATAAATGAGCCGTGTGATAATTATTATATGTATTATAACGTTTACTTAATTCATGTGCTGTAAATTTACACCCCAACATCAACAACATAATAAACACAATAAGTATTTTAAAATAACCACATCAATGAAGTAGGGATCGTTTTGAAAAATCAATGATAAAAATGGCCATTCCAGAAAGTGAATTTACAGAAAACATTAACAGATTCCAGCTTTTGTCGCTTGCTACAAAGGAAGGAATATGGGAATATGATTTTATTACCAATAAATCGTTTTACAATGATGGTATAACAGAACTTTTCGGACATGGCTATCCTGAATTGGAGGATAACAATAGCTGGTGGCGAAACAATATTCACCCACAAGATAAAAACAGGATCATCAATGCACTGGACGAATTACTACAGGGCAATCAACATGTGTGGTGGGGAAAATACCAGTTTCGATGTAAAGATGGCAGGTACAAATTAATTTTAGACCGGCTATTTGTAGTGAGAGATGCAGAAAATAAACCAATCCGATTGATTGGTACCATGCAGGATTTGACTGAGCTAAATTCGTTGGAACAGGAATTTGAGATTATCCGAAAAGAGCACCAGCAAATCATGCAAAAAGCCATTTTTGAAGCTGAAGAAAATGAACGAAAAAAAATCAGTGAGGAATTGTATGAAAATATTAACCAGGTATTATCGGCTATCAATTTGCACATCGCACAAGCAAAAAACCATGTAACAAACGAGGGGCTGGCCTGGCTGGAAGAAGCACAAATCCTGCTATTGGAATCCATTTCAGGCATTTGTATTTTATCTAAGCGACTCTCTCCCGTTTCGCTTCAATTGCTGGGGTTGCAACTCGCATTGGATGAATCATTGGCGAATGTAAAAGGAACGAACCAAATCGATTATACGCTGGAGGTTGAGAATGTTGATTTAACAAAAATTAATATTGGGTTGCAAACTGTTTTTTACCGGATTGCACAACACCAACTTTCAAATATCCTTAAACATTCATCCGCAACCAGGATTGATATTAAATTTTCCGGCCATAGCGATAAAACTAAAATGAGTATTTTTGACAATGGCGATGGCATCAACTTAAAAAAAGTAAATTTCGGAAAAGGCTTTTCCAGTATTCAGCAAAAATCTGCAGCATTTGGTGGCACCTTTAATTTGGAGAGCATTGAAGGAAAGACGGGTTTTACAATGGAAGTCATCATTTAGCAAAATGATTTTAAAAGAAAGTATACAGTAATCATAGAGTAAGATAGTGTGAATGGTGAATGATCAATATTTTACCATTCAATTTACCATTCACAATTCACAATTCACTATTCACAATTCACCATTCACAATTCACCATTCACAATTCACCATTCACAATTCACCATTCACAATTCACCACTCACCATTCACCATTCATTAACCCACAAGTGCAAGAAAGTCTTCTTCATCTTTTTAAGGAATATTCACAGCTTGCCATATTCATCAGCATTTGCATCAGTATCATTGTTGCCGTATTGGGTGTTGTTCCAAGTGTGTTCATTACCGCTGCCAATATATTATTTTTCGGTTTTTGGAATGGCACCCTCATCTCATTCCTGGGCGAAGCGTTGGGTGGAGGGATTGCCTTTTTGTTGTACCGGAAAGGTTTCAAAAAAACAGCAGAAAAAGGATTACAAAAATACCAAAAAGTACAGCGGTTGGTGGAGGCCGGTAATAAAGAAGCATTCTACCTTATTTTTTCTTTAAGGTTGATTCCATTTATTCCATCCGGTCTAATCACTTTTGCCGCTGCTATCGGGAAGGTAGCTTTTGGTGTTTTTTTTCTGGCCAGTTCTTTAGGGAAGATACCCGCACTTTTGATGGAAGCCTATTCTGTAAATGAAGTAACCCGGTTTGGCTGGCAGGGTAAATTGATTTTGGTATTGGTAGCGTTAACGCTGTTATACTGGATCCTGAAAAAAAGAAATAATGACTAAGTTTGCATTGCCAGTAAGTTTACTATCATAAAGTATTTAGATGCTGAGAAATCTATGGGCAATCTGCCACCAGGTAATCCTGGTCAGAGATTTTTAAGATAAGGTTGCCTTGCACAATTTAGGCGAAAAGCAAATTTAAAATCAACCTCAATTTCATTAACAAAAATGATTGAACAAACAGACCTTATAGTTACCAAATGGTACTATCAGGAACCCATCAACTCAATTGAAGATGCAGGAGAAAAGCTGACCAGCTATCTTACTTTTGATGTAATGAAGAAAACAGCGCCTACCAAAAAAGGGATTACCTGCCGGTTTACCTGTGAGTTTATTTTCGAAAAACATACCGTGCTGGAATATGTGGGCGAAGACTCTTATGTAATCGACCTGAAAGATGTAATTGACAGAAATGAATTGCATACCATGATCAGGAATTCTTATACGAAATTTAAAGAAAAATTTGACCTAAGAAAATTAGGCACCGTGCTGCACGATAAAACACTCGTTACAATTGATGAAACAAAATATGATCTGGATCCGGTGCTGGCATTGCTGAATTAATTTATCTGGAAGTGTGACCGGATAGTTATAGGGTCAACCATAGCTTTGCCATTCTATTCTTAACATAGCACTAGTGTCATGTAGCACACGAAGTGGTATATTAATTTGCGAGAACTCCCGGTGAGTCACCCCCAAAGAGTGACTCACCGGGAGTTCTCATCTCTGACAAGTCAAGGTTGACACGTCACAAGAACATTACTTTAGTGAAATAAGCTTTCGAACGTTTGTATTTAAAACACATAGAATACATTTTGACATGGATAAAACGTATAAACGCCTTCACATTTAAAGAACATCCTTGTGTCTCTTCAACAGAAATGATTTTTAAAACCCACCTCCTAAATCCAACATCATTTGATTGGTTCGCCAACAAGTACTGAAAGCATTTTTTTTTATTCAACCGAATAAATCCTTATCTCGTTAACCGATAAATCAGTAGTGCAGTACGTTTAATGAGTTTTGGATATTCGTTCAAATGAATGGTTTCTCCCGGTGCATGCGACCCCTTGCCGGAAGCACCCAATCCATCCAGGCAATCAAGATAGGCAGCAACATAAGAAATATCTCCGGCTCCCCTGGACCCCGGATCTCCTGCTTTTACTTCACCATAATCCAGGTTAATGCTGATTTCATTCAACACTTTTACCAATGCTTCATTGCCGGCAGTGGGTGGCATTGATGGAATACCATCTTTGAAACTTATGGCAGCCCTGGTACCGGGAAGGTTTTCACCAACGATTTGCCGCATGGTTTCCCTTGCCTTGTCCTTTTGCGGCTCAGAAAGAAAACGGAGATCACCAATGGCAACTGTTTTAGGAGAAATGATATTTGTTTTGCCTGATGTATTACCTTTTTGTCCGGCAAAATTATAATTTACCTCAGAGCCCCCGATGATCAAACCCGGATTAAATGTGAGAAACTGTTCCTTATCTAACTGTAACCGAAACTCATTGATGATACGTGCGGCTTCATAAATTGCACCATAGCCTGCCTTTCCAAAAACGCCGGCTGAATGCGCCTGGTTACCCTCTACTTGCAAGCTCCACTCGCTGGCGCCCCTGCGGGCAGTAGCCACAATATTCAATCCGGCAGCACCTTCAAATGCCAATGCAACATCGTGCTGTTTGGCTCTTTCAATAAAATCGCCCCGGCTAATTTCAGTTGGTTTTCCCGAATTTTCTTCATCACCTGTAAAATACACCGTGATGTTGGCATCTTTTAGCAGACCTTGCTTGTTGAGAGCCTTTAAAGCGGCTATTACCAATACATCTCCCCCCTTCATATCGTTTACGCCTTGCCCTGTAGCGGTACTATCTGAAAGCATTGTAAAAGGATTGGCCGGCATATCAGGTTCAAACACGGTATCCAGATGCCCAATCAAAAAAAGCTTTTTCCCTTTCTTACCCTTCCTGTATGCCACCAAGTGCCCGGCCCTCTTTAAGGAGTCTGGCATCGGTAACCAATTTACCGTAAACCCAAGTGCAGCAAGTTCTTTCCCATATAATGCACCAACTTGTTTTACACCCTCCACATTAAATGTACCGCTGTTGATATTCACCGATTCCTTCAATAACTCAATGGTTTCGGGCATATCAGCATCAATGTTTTTAACCACCTGCAATTCGGTTTTAGAAAGCGATTGAGCACCACATAAAGAAGCAGTCAAGAAAAAAAATACTAAACAAAGTTCATTTTTAATCATGTTATTTTTTTTGATGATAGCAAGATAATAATTTGTGGTCTTACCAGGGTTGGTTTCTTTCAGGATGATACAACAGGGGAATGGTTAGATGGATGAAGTGTTGATCCGAATCTATTGGATTGATGGATTGTTGATCGGAAAGCTATCGAAGTATTGAAATGTTGGTGGCAATCAGCTCAGTCGGCAGTTGAAAAGGTAATATCGAACACTATAATAAACCGCCATAAATGAGCAATGCAATTATCATTTTATAAAAAAAACAGCGTACAAATTGCACGCTGCCTTTTTATAATTTTAATGTTTTAACCGAATTATTCAGTCTCTTTAATCAGTTTATCATAAGCGGCAACTTTTGCATCATCCTTTTTTGTTTCGTAAATATTTTTCAATATCACCAATGATTGCTTATAGTTTACTTTCTCAGAACCTTTATGTTTTTCACCACCAGCGAACAATGTTACGACTGCCTCTGCATAAGGTATTGCCTGACTCATAGCTGCGTCAGACTGGGCCTGTAACTCCTTCTTCTTTTTTAATTCTTCAGGTTTTACAGCCTTCATTTTTCTTGCATCTTCGTAAATATCAATTGAATTGTTATACAAGAAGTTTGACAATAAAAAATTTGCCTCACTGGTTTTCTTAATGGCAATTGCCTGCTTTAAAATTTCTGGTAATTTAGTCTTGTACTCATTGGTATTCACGTTCTTTGTTTCATCTGAATAAATGTAACGATATAGCTCAACTGCATAATTATATGGTAATGTATAATTACCCGGATTCTTAACCATTAGTTCTTCATACTTTGTAAAAATTTCTGGTTTACCTACTCCGTCAGTGGCTTCTTCAATTTCAATGGCAGTCCAATATTCATTGTTAGCTGGAAATATTTTTTTGCCCTTTGCTATGATATCAGCAAAAGCCGCTTTATCGTTGTTAGTTTTGTACCGGTCAGCCAACACCTGGTAGGCATCGATGTATTGCGGATCAGAAACTTCGGCATCTATAATTTTTTTATAAAAAATAGTTGATTCCTCTATCATTTTGGCTTCACTTGCAGCAATGGCAGTGTACAACGTTAGCATGGTATCCAGTGCAGAAAATTTAAAACCATTATTCCCTAACAGGTTATTGGTTTGGATGTAATCATGAACTTCCAATGCCTTTCTAAAATCTTTAAAAGCATTTGCCGGATCTTTTGCTACATAAGATTTTACGCCCAATTCAGAATAATATCCAACATACAAATCGTACAAAGGCGAATTATTTTGTTCGGCCAATAATTCCGCTTTCGGATCCATCTCACGGTATTTCTTTAAGGCAACAAAGGCTGTATCCTTCAATGCTGCGCTTTCTGCTAAACTTTTAGTGGAATCTTTAGAAATCTGATTATAAATAAACCCTTTATAATACCACCCTTCACTTTTGGCAGCATTCTTTGGCACAGTCAGGTATTTGTCAACCAGATCTTTTGCCTTTTGCATTTGCCCAAGCAAAGTAAAATTTCTAATTTCTTTAATATCCTGCGCATGCGTTGCAGAAATAATAAGGCTAAACGTCATTAATAGAAAGAATTTATTCATTTGTGTAAATTTTAGAACCCAAAGGTATTTGATTGTTATTAATTCAAGTTAAATGCAGCCTGAAATTTCACAAATCATGCCACATTAAACAAAAATCTGTCAACATCTACATAAAAATATAACATTGGCTTATCCCTTGCTCTTTTCTTACGTTACATTTGCCCAAAACAGCTTCTAATTCTTTCATATTGATTTCACAAAATACCATACAACAGATTTTAAGCAAGATCGACATTATTGAAATCGTTGGTTCCTTTATTAAATTAAAAAAGAGAGGCACCAACTATTTGGGCTTGTGTCCTTTTCACAACGAAAAGTCGCCTTCCTTTACAGTGTCGCCTGCTAAGGAAATATATAAGTGTTTTGGTTGTGGACGAAGTGGCAATAGCATTGGCTTTATAATGGAGCTTGAAAAATACAGTTATGTAGAAGCCCTGCGCTGGCTGGCCCAGAAATACAATGTAGAAATTGAGGAAACAGAAACCACACCGCAGCAAAAACTTCAACAACAAAGCGCCGATAGTTTATACATCATCAACAATTTTGGTCAAAAATTTTTCAGCGATTATTTATTCAATACAGAAGAGGGTCAGGATATCGGGCTAAGCTATTTAAAAGAACGAGGTTTTAGAGAAGAGATCATCAAAAAATTCCAGATTGGTTTTAACCCCGAAGCAAGGGATAGCTTTGCCAAAGCTGCCATTAATGCGCAATATAATGTAGAGCTGCTTCAAAAAAGCGGACTGGTGGCCATTCGGGACGAAAAGCCGGTGGATAATTACCGCGGCAGAATCATATTTCCCATACACAACCAAAGCGGAAAAGTGCTGGGATTTGGCGCACGTATTTTAAAAACAAATGACCGGGCTCCCAAATACATCAATACACCGGAAAATGAAATTTACTTTAAAAGCAAAATATTATACGGCAGCTATTTTGCAAGGATGGCCATTGATAAAGCAGACGAGTGCTTACTGGTAGAAGGCTATACCGATGTGGTATCGCTGCACCAGGCTGGTATTGAAAATGTGGTGGCCAGTGGTGGTACTTCGCTAACGCCAGACCAGTTGAGACTGGTAAAAAAATACACCAACAACCTCACCATTATTTACGATGGCGATAATGCAGGTATAAATGCAGCGTTGAGAGGACTTGACCTTGCGCTGGAAGAAAGCCTGAATGTAAAGCTGGTATTGATTCCGGATAAAGAAGATCCGGATAGTTATGTAAATAAAGTAGGTCCGGCTGCCTTTGCCGAGTTTGTTGCCAACAACAAGAAAGATTTCATCCTGTTTCAATTGGGCGTAATGCTAAAGGATGCTGGTAACGACAGCACTAAAAAATCGGCTGTAGTAAACCAGGTAGCTGAAACCATTTCGAAAATTAACAAGGCGGAGGATTTTACGAAACAACAAGACTACATTAAGCAATGTGCTGAACTCCTGAAAATTGAAGAGGGCGGTTTGCATGCGCTGGTAAATAAGTTCATTCGTGACAAAATAACCAAGGAAGAAACAAGGAGTGGCAGAGAGGATGCCAATAACAGGAACGAGGACACGAAGCCGCCTGCTGAAGTGGAAGATGATGCAGCCGCCCTGCTGAATAAAGATGAGCCACATGAAAGAGCGATGGTAAGAAGCCTGATTGAATTTGGATTGAAAACATGGAACGAAGAGCAACGGGTAGCCGATCATATATTTTCAGAAATTGAAGCGAATCAACTGGAAGACCTGATTGATAATAAGGATCTGATTGCCTTGTTGAAAATATACAAACAGTTTTATGATGACGGCCAGGAACCGAATTCAAAAACATTTTTGTACCATGAGGACAATATCATGCGTAACTTATCGATGGCGGTGATGGATTACAATTATGAAATCAGTCACAATTGGAAAGAAGTATATGAAGGTAAAATTGCGACCCGTGAAGAACTTTACAAAGAAGAAGTGTTTAGCACCGTCAATTACCTGAAATTGAGAAAAATAAAACGGCTGATAGAACAAAACCAGCGTGAACTGGAAAAAGCACAGGATGCTGAAGAACAAATGGTATTGCTGCAAATACACCAGCACCTGAAAAAAGTAGAAATAGACCTTACCAGTCAATTGGGAACGGTGATATTTAGGTAAGCAGTTAAAAGAAATCCAACGTTGATTTCATCAGATTTTTACCACAACTTCCACCATTGTTTCCCATTGGCATCCTTATGATCCATTAAATGAACTACCGCAGATTTGAAACTATAACTAGGCCCAGGTTCGTTAAAATAATTGATGGAATCTCTTACGTAAGCATAAAGCAGATCACTATCGCCGTTATAGGCCCTTTTTAAAACCCGGTGACCAGGCATTATTTTTTTACCGCTTTCAGATTCAATCGCAAAATTGATAACCCAGTTTTCATCATCCTCCTCAAAGCAAAGCCTTGCGTTTTCTGTATGCTGCAATATCACCTGTGCAATGTACCCGGTAATACCGGTCATGATCAGTCCCTGGTATTGTGCAAAAACACTGGCGCCATTAATAAAAATACCGTTGATAAATTCATGTTCAAACAGGGTGTCCAGATGACGGATGCTTTCAGGGGAATAGTCAAGGTTCACCCCCTGGTCTGCAAAAAATTGCAGTACAAAATTGGTGGCACTTTGTAATTCTAATACGTTTGCTTCCATAAAATCAGACAGGTTAATAAAAAGCCATTTAATTTTTTATCGATGAGTTGATTGAATCCTAAATGTAGTTGAAAGTTATCAAATTATAAAAAACAACACTACCAATTAAATGTAAAACATTCCCTTTGAAAAGGCATTCGATCGCACTAATGCTAATGTGCAAATGCTATCTGGTAAATATTGGGCCATAGTTTTCCCGTTATATAAATTTTATCGGTTGCCGAATCGTAGGCAATCCCATTCAACACGTCCGCATTGGGGTTTTTATTTTTTGCTTCAAATTCCAACGAAGTAAAATCGAGCCGCCCTACCACCTTTCCATTGGAAGGATCGATTTTAACGATCATGCCAGTCATAAAAACATTGGCATAAATAAAACCCTTTATATATTCCAGTTCATTCAATTTCTCCAATGGTATTCCGTTTTCAGTTACAGCCAATGTTCGAATGGGTTTTAGAGAAGCTGTATCCAGGTACGTTAGCTTATCGGTACCATCACTCATGATGATTTCCTTTCCATTGGTGGTTAAACTCCACCCCTCCTTATTGGCATAGTTAAACTGGCCTATACCTATAAAAGATGGCAGATCGTAAATAAACCCAACCTGGTTGGTATAAGTAAGCTGGTACAACTTATTGTTCAGAATTACGATTCCTTCGCCAAAATATTTCTTCCGGTCAATCTCCACCTTTACATCCATTTTACCGGTACTGAGGTCAATGATACCAATCAGTGATCTTGTTTGAGGAAGGTCATCGGGCGCTCCGGTACTTTCAAAAAGATGCCCCTCATGTACCAGCAAACCCTCTGTGTAAAGGGTTGTATCGTGTGGAAAAAATTTCGTGACGGCATAGTCAATCACAGGTACTGTTGTTGATGGCTCTTTTGCCTGACTCTCTGTTGTTGAATTATTATTACAGCTTACGCAAAAAGCTACCAGCGTTAAAAAAGCAAAAAATATTTTCATTATTGATTGATTAAAATTGTTTTCACCTGGCACGTGTAAATTATAATATCTATGCGGTATGCTTTGGTGCCGGTAAAATTATTTAAAAAGGTTGAACAATAAAATTCCACTCAATTCAGGTGCCTTTTAAATAATCGGATTTCAATGGTCTAACGGTTGCCAACCTTTTAGAAGTATGTTTCCAGGGTTAGCTTTTAGAGAAAAGCACAGTTGATCGCTGCGCTTTTATTTTTTTAGATATCAGGATTTTCTGGCGAATTACTTTCATGTGAATGGAATGAAATGAGCAGGAGATTTGCTTAAAAAGAAGGCAGCCTGCATTGGCTCATTTGTACTATATTTAATGCCTCAAATAATACCATAAAATTAATTCATGCTAAGCAACAACGATATATTAAAGAAGCTAAGGGTAGCCCTTTCGCTGCGCAATGACGACATCCTCGAAATATTAAAACTGGTAGATTTTGATATCACCAAAGGAGCACTCGGCGATCTTTTTAGAAACGAAGATCATCCGGGATATGTAGAAGCCGGCGACCAGATTCTGCGTAATTTTTTAAATGGATTGATCATTTACAAACGAGGTAAGTTACCCGAACCAAAGTCAGACTTAAAAGACGAAGATAAACCCGGACCAAAAAAAACAACCATCTAAAGGTGCTTGCATTATACCATTCGTTTGCTGAAAAATCAATGCCACAACGGCATTTTTAACTGATTTATTTTTATGCACCAACCGTCATTCATTCTTTTAAACTTAATGAAATGGACAAGACAACGTATTGAGTTGCTGTTTTGGTTTGCAGCGATACTGTTTCTTTTCTATTTAAACCCCGCTGATTCACAACTTTCGCTTTGCGTGTTTCGTTGGATAGGCATTGAGCATTGCCCCGGTTGTGGACTGGGACATTCAATTTATCATGCATTACATGGCAGGTTTGCACAATCCTTTCATGAACACCTGATGGGGCCACCTGCTTTGATTATTATTTTTCACAGAATAACACAATTAATTTATCCCAAAAAAACAACCATATATGAGAAATGATTTATTGATACAGGTGCCCGCTGTTGAACCTGATGAACTTGCTTACCTGCAGTCCATCACCCAAAATTTACCGGACGATAAAATGCAGTTGTTCATTTCAATTTACAACGGCAGGCGAAAAAAGACAGAGACCATTTTGCTGTGTTGCTTACTGGGCTTTATCTGTGCCGGCGGTATCCAGCGTTTTGTGATTGGCCAGATCGGAATGGGGATTTTATATTTTTTTACCGGAGGGCTTTGTTTAATTGGAACCATTGTAGACACTATCAATCACAAACAGTTAACTTTTGAATATAACCAGCAAATGGCAGTTGATGCCATGGCGATGGTTCGTTCTTTTTAGGAAACCGATTTACTATCAGCTATCTATTGAAAACAATTCATCTACTGTAGCAATTGCACCATGTAATTGATGAAGTAGATGAACTTTCTTGGTTAACAATTTATTGGTTCAATTAAACTGTTTTTTTAGGCGGTAAGGCAAAGGCCTGTGCATCATGTTCAAAATGCCCGTTATGAGAACCATCACAAAATGGTTTGTTTTTTGAAAGTCCGCACCGGCAAATGCCCACAACTTCTCTTCCACCTAAATCATATTTGTTCCCTGAACGATCAACGATTTCAAAATCTCCTTCAATTTTAAGTGATCCGTTGCTGTTTACTGTAATTTTTGTAGCTGCCATATAAATTTTCCGCAAAAATAGGGGAAAGAAACTTAAATAAGCAGCTTGCATTTTGAACAGTTTTGCCGGATCTCTTTTTTACTTTATTTCTATTCCGTATAATAAACTAACGATTCTAGCATTATACATTATATATTAAAGTGCCTACCATAGTAATAACTGATGATCTGGAGATGAAAAACAATTATCCTTCCATCCCTTGCCGGTCTGCCGGACATCATATTTCAATAGGTGTAAATATGTATTGGGACACGGAATATAATCTAATGTAATGTACATATTGAATAAAATGAAATACCTGAAAAATCTTTTGTTACTGAGTTCATTTACTAATGAACTCGATAAGGAAGACATTACCGCAAAACAGCGCTTCCGGCTATTTAAAACAGCGAGCTTTATTACTGTATTTGTTTTTTTGATTTTTACAATACAGATTATGGTAATCAAGCCTGGTGGTTCGGTCGTGCTATACACCATGTTCTTTCTTTTCTTTGCTGCGTTTTATAATTACTTTGCACTGAATTATCATAAAAAAATTTTATGGTCTGTTATAATTATATTGATGCTATGGTTTCTGCTCATTCATGTGGATACTTATAACACCGCAGGCATTAAAAATTCGGCAAACATCTATCTCACTTTGATTATATTGACGGCATTTATGCAGTTGGGTAGAATAGGAGGCGCTTTCTTTACCGCATTGACTTTTTTTCATCTCTTATATTTTTTTTGGGTTAGCATTTTTAGAAAGGAATGGATCAATGACAGTTTTATCGGCGATCAGCCAAACTTTGATTTTCTCTATTATTTTTTGTCTACCAGCATCAGCACTATGATGCTTTCCTTCCAGTGTTTTTATATCAATAGCAATAAAAATAAAGTCATAGAAGCAGTAGAAAAAAAGCAAGATCAATTGAGCGCAAGCAATGCTAAGCTCATTTTGTCGCAGTCGAACCTTGCCATAAAAAATACAGAATTGGAGCGGAAAAACAAAGAGCTGGAGCAGTTTGCATTTGTTGCATCCCACGATCTGCAGGAACCTATCGGAACATCTAACAACTTCGCACAATTACTTCAACGGCAATACAGCGATAGACTTGATGAAAGAGGAGAAAAATATCTTTCTTATATCATTCAATCTTCAGAAAGAATGAATGTGCTAATAAAAGAACTATTGGATTATTCCAGAATTGGCCACGAGGAAGAAAGGGTTCTGATTGACTGCAACCAGTTGATAAAAGAAATAACCACCGATTGGGGAAATATTATCGAGGAAAGCCAGGCAAGGATAGAAGTTGAAAATTTGCCAGCCATTTTAGGATATCCGGTAGGGATCAAACAATTATTCCAAAACCTCATTGCAAATGGAATTAAATTTAAAAGACAAGGCATAAAGCCTGTAATTCAGATCAGGTGCACGAAAGAGGACCAATACTTTCATTTTACTATTGCCGATAATGGCATAGGAATATCAAAAGAATATTATGATAGAATATTTTTAATTTTTCAGCGTTTACATACAAGAAGCGAGTATGAAGGATCGGGAATTGGCTTATCGCACAGTAAAAAAATTATTGAATTACATGATGGTAAAATTTGGTTAGAATCAACCCCAATGGTAGGCACTACTTTCCATTTTACCATCGCATGAGAAAAGTAGCTATGAAACAAAAATTGAAATGCATTTTATTGATTGATGATGACGAAGCAACTAACTACTTCAGCAATTTTATTATTGAAGAGGCCGAATGTGCAGTGCATGTAAAAACCAAACGAACGGCTAAAGCCGCATTAAACTATCTTGCAGACAGTGGTCATTTAAACCAGCAGCAAAATAGCCTTCCCTTCCCCGATCTTATATTTCTTGATATCAATATGCCCGCAATGGATGGATGGGAATTTTTAGAGCATTATAAAATGATAGAAAGTAATTTCCCAAACAAACCGACCATCATCATGCTTTCTACCTCTTTAAATCCTAATGATAAAATAAAAGCATTGGGAATTCCAGCAGTGGCAGATTTTCAAAATAAGCCGATCACTGTAGAAATGATCCATACAATTTTGGATAAATATTTCCCCAACTAACATCGATTATTCTTATCCAGCACGATCTGAATAAAACTGCATCATGCAGGCCACTTTTCCCAATCAAATCAGGTAATGCAGCCTTCCGTTAAATATAACTCAATGCCTTTAGGCTGGCGAAGAATGCTTTCAAATAATGATCAACATTGAATGACAACAAATAATTTTCAGCAACAGACTTTCCCGGTTAAGTTTTGAAATAAAACATCGGTCGTTCACAAGAAACAATTTTCACTGACCAGTCAGGGCTTTACCACAATAGCACTTTCTTTGGCAATCACAATTTGAGGTTTCCCTTTAAACATTGTAATCCGCCCTGTTACACAAACGTTTTTATCGGTATAAAACGCTTCTGGTTTATTGGCAAAAGCTGCCCTGCTTTCTCCGAAAATAACAACTGTTAAAGGAGATTCCGGATACATTGCACCTGCATTGAGCAAGGTGGGTGCCCCTTTGCCACTCTCAAAATACCTGGCACCAAAAATCTTTGTGCAGATAGTTACAGAATCACCTTCGTGCTTAGCAGCATCAGCAATATCGATTTCCTTTTGCGCATAGGTAATGGCAGCGGAAGCAATCATCAAAAAAGAAAGCAATGCTTTTCTCATGGTTCAAATTTTGGTGCAAATGTAAACACTATCCGCCAGCCAAATTCTTCGATTTTTAAAATGCGGGCCACTATTGATGGCATGCTGCTTCATTGTTTGGAAGTGACTTATTGATGGTAATGGACGAAAATTTTATTTTCGGATGAATACTAATTCATTATTTCAGATTTTATTTGCGGCTTTTTTTCGTACCTTTTGAATATAAAAAAATACGCATGATGGATCATAAAAATAAATTAGAAGAACTGAACAAAGAAGCCCTCGAAAAGCTGGAAAACTATATGAAAGAAAAGGGAACCAGCAGTAGTGAGTACCATGAAAAAGTGCATTCTGCAAAAGATGAATGGCAACTTGCCTGGAATAAGATGATGGAGACTTTAATGGTATTGGAAAAACTGGAAATATAATCTGGACGAAACCAATATAGGATTTAAAGAATACCTGCTCGTTTATCCTAACCAGAATTGTACTAAAAGAATACCAATATTTATCTTTCCTATTTGTGAAACAACGTGAAAAATGCTGTACATTTAATTGTAATTCACCAAGCAAAAAGGAGGTATACATGCAATCTAAAGATCAGTCATGGGCAGCTCCGGTAACTTATAGTTAACCGAACGCTCAAAAAATAATCTGCCGGCCAATGCAGCCGGAGGCCATCAGTTTTTCTGATGGCCTTTTTATTTTGCTTTGCTGAAAATCAATCGTCCAAATGAACGTAGTTTTTCAAAAAATTATAATACATCGCTTTCAATCAGCAGGGGTTGTTAAAAATCGTCTCAAAAATGTAAATCCGAAGCAGTCAGTTCCTAAACAAAATCCTTTGCTTTAAGCTGTAAACATTATACTTGCAAAAAAGTAATACCTTTCCATTCATGACAAGAAAAGAATCTTTTGTGTACTCCGAATTATCTGAGCCACATCGCATCAGGACTAAAGAAATTCTAAAACAACATCCCGGCATCCGAAATCTGATTGGTAAAAATCCAACGACCATTTTTGCTATCATTGGCCTGGTAGCTTTTCAGATAGTAATGGCCTGGCTGGTAGCAGACCAGTCCTGGTGGATTGTTGTAGGAGCAGCCTATTTGCTGGGTGCTTTTGCAGATCACGCCCTGTTTGTAATGATACATGAATGTGCCCACAGATTGTTGTTTAAAAAACCAGAAGCGAATAGGCTCGCAGGCATATTGGCCAATATACCGCAGCTTTTCCCAAGTTCGGTTTCTTTTGAAAGATACCATATCAAACATCATTCTTTTCAGGGTGTACACGAGCTGGATGCAGATCTGCCAAACAAATGGGAGGCAAAACTGATCAATAATTATTTTATTGGAAAAGTAATGTGGTTGTTATTTTACCCGCTATTCCAGGTTTTTAGAATCAGCAGACTGAAAGAAATTAAACCATTTGATGGATGGGTGGCCTTAAACTGGGGAGTGCAAATTGCATTTACGGTATTGATTACAATGCTGCTTGGACCAAAGGCAATCTTCTTTTTATTGTTTAGTTTTTTCTTTTCCGTTGGCTTGCATCCTTTGGGTGCCAGATGGATACAGGAACATTATTTAACCCATGGGGAGCAGGAAACCTATAGTTATTATGGGCCACTCAATACGGTTGCTTTCAATGTAGGGTTTCACAATGAGCACCATGATTTCCCATCTATACCATGGAACAGATTACCCAAAATACGGGAGGGAGCACCCACCTTTTACAACACCTTGTTTTTTCATACATCCTGGACGAAACTTTTCTTTCGCTTTTTGTTCGACAAAGAGATATCGTTGTTTTCAAGAATTGTAAGAAATGATCGTGGTAAAGTAAAATTAACGGACGAATCAAAACCGGATGTGGAATTGGTTGATATGCATGCATAAATTTTTGGCAAAAAAGCTCCCGGTGAGTCCCTTAAAGGGTAATACACCGGGAGCTTTTTTTATTTTATAAATCCTACTATCGAATAAATGTGTAGGTTGCCTTTTACGATTTACCTTTTACATTTTACGTGATCCTAAAGGACGCTGCCTGTGTCGTCACTGTTACTAGTCTCCGTAACCAAAAAACATCAAAATAATATTGTCCAGCGGTCCCCTTTTTCTGTAAAATAATCAGTCGCACTGCTGTATAGCGAATGACAAGGTTTTGCTATAAAGCCTGCTCTTACAGGGTTCCAATAAAGACAATTTAACCGATGGTTATACAATGCTTTGCTATTCCAAAAACAGAATTGTTCTAATTTCCCTGGTAGATAAACCTGTCCCACATGGTACTGTTAAGGTGGTAAAATACACCGCTTCATTGCCAATAAATTTAAATCTGGAGCTCATGGCCTTTTTTATATCGTTATAACTAAACTTACTTAACTGAAATAGTAATCAAGTCAAAGCAGGAGTAACAGGTCAGACACAGGATCATCCAGCGCCTGACTGCGGCGCAATTACCAGTCAGACCGTCCCGGTCTGACTGGTGTAGATTGCATGTCGGCATTTATTGAACTGAAGTAAATTTTACCAGCAATACCCTGCATTTTTTTGATTACCTACCTGAATAAATAGTACGCAATCACCAGTGTTACCAGCACATTAAACAATTGAGCAATCAGGAAGGCATACATTGGTTTTCTGTTTTCGCCTTTTAACAAATCGCTGAATTTTGTTTCCAACCCTATACTGGTAAATGCCAATACAAACCATAAGGATTGAATATTTTTTAAACTGTCTTTTACATCAGTAATTGTCTCGGCGCTTAGCACAAACGAAAACAAAAGAGAAGCCGCTACAAAGCCGAGCACAAACTTTGGAAACCGCTCCCAGATGATTCGAAGTGTTGGCTTTTCCGTTTCGCCATTGACTGATTTTTTAGTATAGGTCCAGTAAACAGAAATACCAAAGGCTGCAATCCCCAGCAATACATTTTGAGAGAACTTCACAATGGTACTTATTTTTAAAGCCTCCTCTCCTACCAGCGATCCCGACGCAACTACTGCCCCGGTGGTATCAATACTGCCGCCCAGCCATGCGCCTGTCACAGCTTGAGAAAGTCCCATCCATTGCGCCAGGTAAGGCATTACAATCATCATCGGAATGGCGCAGATTAACACCAGTGAAATTACATAGGAAAGCTTTTTTGTATCGCCTTTGATTGCGCCCGCAGTGGCAATGGCGGCAGATACCCCACAAATGGAAACTGCACTTGAGATCATCATGGTCAGTTCAGGGTCTATCTTCATTTTTTTACAAAGCCAGTAAGCAAAATACCAAACCGAAACAACCACCACCAATGCCTGCAACAATCCATAAGAGCCGGCTTTTAAAATATCCGAAAAAATAATCGACGTACCCAACAAAACCAAGCCGATTTTTACAAATAATTCCGTGGACAAGGCTGCCCTGAACCAGTCTGGTAATTTAAATAAATTGCTGATGAGCAATCCCAGGCCAAGGCTGAATATCACTGCTTCAAGGTTATACGATTTAACAGTCTTGTTGCCCGCAATTATCAGTGCAAACACGGTAATCACATACAGTACGGTAAAAGTATAAACGAAATATTTCACCGGCCTGGAAGTTAATAAGACACCAATAAAGGCGATCGCTAAAACGAACAAGAATTGAATTCCAATTTTAGCAAGATTGCCCGATGCTGCTATTTTAGTAGTCAGATCACTGGCACTGCTCCATCCGTACGTGGGACTCAACGGCTTTATTCCAAAAATTGCCAGCAGGATAATTAAAAAACCAAGTATCACAACTACCCAGTCTTCATGTAGAGAAAAATTAATGGCGGTTTTAGGCATAGGTTATTTTTATTATAATTAGCAATACGTTTATGAATAAATTCACGAATACCGACAAAGTAAATTACTTTAATTGTAACCTGCCCATATTATTCTTGCTTTTTAATTATTGCTACTATTGCACTGGTATCTGAATGAGATGTGGCTGATTGGTTAATTGACTCCAACAGGCGCAGGAATCTGTCCTGTTTCTTCCCTGTAACTAAACCGGATCCTAAGAAGCATCAAAAATTAAAATAAGTCCACCACTGTTCTATTCCGAACTAAACAAGTTCTCTTCTAGACTAAATCAGTTTGTGAATAGCGGCAGGTTCAAAAAAAATCCCCTCCAAAAATGAAGGGGACTTTTTTTATTATCTTGAAATGCGATTGTATTAGTAACCACCCATTCCACCCATATCAGGAGCACCTCCATGACCACCATGGCCAGCATCTTCTTTAGGTCTGTCCGCAATTACACATTCTGTTGTTAACAACATACCTGCAATGGAGGCTGCATTTTCTAATGCAATACGGGCAACTTTTGTTGGATCAATTACACCAGCCTTAAACATATTTTCATATACTTCAGTGCGGGCATTGAAACCGTAATCAGCTTCACCTTCTTTAATGTTCTGAACAACAATTGAACCTTCGATACCGCAGTTGGCAACGATTTGGCGCAATGGCTCTTCAATGGCACGTTTAACGATGGCAATACCAGTTGTTTCGTCTGCATTCAATGCGCCTTTCAGTTTTTCCAAACCTGCAATTGCACGAATGTAAGCTACTCCACCACCTGGTACAATACCTTCCTCAACCGCTGCTCTTGTTGCATGCAAAGCATCATCCACACGATCTTTCTTTTCTTTCATTTCTACTTCTGTAGCAGCACCTACATACAATACTGCAACACCGCCAGCCAATTTAGCCAAACGCTCTTGTAGTTTTTCTTTATCGTAATCAGAAGTGGTATTTTCAACCTGTGCTTTAATTTGATTTACACGGCCAACGATTTCTGATTTTTTACCTTTACCACCTACAATAACTGTATTGTCTTTGTCGATTGTGATAGAAGCAGCCTGTCCTAATGAAGTTAATTCAACACTGTCCAGTTTGTTACCTAACTCTTCGCTGATAACTGTACCGCCCGTTAAAATAGCCAGGTCAGTCAACATTTCTTTTCTTCTGTCGCCAAAACCCGGTGCTTTTACTGCAGCTACCTTAATGGTACCACGCAATTTATTTACAACCAATGTTGCCAAT
>JBBQKO010000041.1:0-20889 GCA_038327005.1 Chitinophagales bacterium
ATGGCATGGCTTAAAGTAGCCTGCTGAAGACAATAAGAATGGAAGGAATGAAGTAATGTTAAAGCAATATCCTTTTGTAAAAAACTGCCGCTTCAGCAACCGCTGAAATGGTTTAACTACAATGTACAGCATTGCTGTAACTCTTGTCGTCAAAGGATTTCCGTTTGTGTACAACACAGTAAAAGGAAAGGTATTTCATTTCATCCCATTCTCAGCAAAGCGCAGGTAGTATAGATTCATACATTCTCATTTCTGTTTTTTGTTGCGGCCCAAATGCCAATCGAAGGTGTAGCAGTTAACAGTTTGCAGATTTAGATTCAATGGCTGATCGTTAATGAGCGGCGGCATTTCGCCTGCGTTTATCAGTTCGTTCAGAATTTATAACTTGAATAATGATTCGCATACGGTTTATTGATGATCAAGGAAACAACACTTTTAACCGATAGCAGCCCTTTTCTAATCTGGTGAAACCGTTAGTAATTATTAATCAATCCATAAAAATGTAACCCGTTTACCAACAATCGGTAAACTGAAAACAATCATTCAAAACCATTAAAAATTAAAAAAATGACAACTTTAAAGAACCTTGCAGTAGCAGCAGCTTCGCTGGTAATATTTTCAAATATTACACAAGCACAAACATTGAAAGCCAGTTATAACGTAAATGCCAATGAAGCATTTAACGTAAAATACATTGGTGATGAAGGTGAATACCTTGTTTTCAAAGTAACATTGGATGCACCAAAAACTGCCAATGCGGTATTCTCAATCTCCGACAAAAACGAAGGTGAATTGTATTCTTCTTATTATGCAGGAAGTACAAACGCAAAAACTATTAAAATTGAAAAAACAGATAACAGCCAGGTGTTGGATTTTAAAATGGTGGTGGGAAGAAAATCTTTTTCAAAATCATTTGTAGCCAATACAAGTATTGTTGAAACAATCAATGTAACTGAAAATAGCGTAACAAAATTGTAATTTAACTGGTTATCCGTTCAAACAGATTTGAATCTCTCCCGCAGTGTGGCCTTAAAATGAATGATTTATTTTAAGCTCACGCTGCTGGTATTTTAGGAAGTGCTGGAGTTAGTTGTCAATTTTTAATCGTCAGTATATCATGATTGGCAGCCTGCTGTGGAGGAGTCAGTTTCAAATTGAAAAGCGTTGGTGAATAAAGTTGGCGGGGAATTGTTTTCAGGCCTGGCAATTGATTTTTGAAATAGTTAGAATCTATTTTCTTTTTTTTCTTGATAAAATCCTTGGGCTACGCTCAGGATGAAACATAAAAAAATATCAAGCCTGCATGATTATCTCAAGCAGACCAGGTTCTTTGCCAAATATGATTTTGTTATGAATCCTTTTTAGTAAAAGGATTTATAATCATCCCGATTGGTTTCGGGCTACATTTTATTTTTCGGGAGCAAAAAACAGACTGCCTGATTTCAGAATTCCTGGTCCTGCACAGATTAAAATCGTTGATTAAAACCCTGCCAGGGTTCAACTTGAATAGCCTGAATTAAAATCCGGGGCAACATATTTTGTTTTCCGATAACCACAACGGAGTTGAACCGTTGCTTTTTATATTCAACCCCGCTGGGGTTGTTGAAAAATTCAATGCATAACCATGGGTTTCACACAAGGCTATGCATATTCAAGTCCATCGGGCTTTTGTAAGCGGATTTAATTTGCAAATCTCACTAGTTTTATGTTAAGCGTGAATTGACGGATAAAAGGTTGCCAACCTTAGCAATTAGATTGTTACAATACTCGTGTCCAAGGTTGGTAATCTTATTTGCAACAAGTCAGAATAGGTTTAACATAACACTAATCAAGTTAAGGTATGTATGGATGGTCGATATTTCATCATTGACAAACCAGCACCCGACTCTATCGGGTAACAAATCGGCACTTCATTTTACGCTTTACACAACACCAGTTTGTAATTCCGTTTTTAATGATACAGGTAAGGATTGCCGGATTTATCACTTGCGTACTATAAACAATATAGCCCGTAGAGCGGGCTATATTGTTTATTCGTTTAGACGATTCTTCATTTTTTTATTCCTGCTTGCCGGCAGATAACCTATATAATTTAACTTCAAAAAAAGGTAAATTGATAATTTTAATTGGTTCAAAAAAATCAGTTCATTTTATCAAAGAATAAGTATCCGTTAGGTTATGGGGCAACCCATTCTAAGAATCACCACGTAGCACATCGTCCATATTTATTTTACGGGCGGCACCTTTGTTTAAAAAGGGAGTCAACAAATCTATCGGTACCGGAAAGATTGTGGTAGAATTATTTTCTGTTGCAATTTCTCTTAATGTTTGCAGGTAGCGCAGGGTTAAAGCGCTTGGTTCTGAGGCCAGTATTTTTGCCGCATCCGCCAAACGCTGCGAAGCCTGGAACTCACCTTCAGCAGAAATAACCTTGCTACGACGCTCTCTTTCTGCTTCAGCCTGCTTGGCCATAGCACGCTGAATTTCCTGTGGTAAATCAATTTGTTTCACTTCTACATTCGACACTTTGATACCCCATGGTTCTGTTTGCGAATCGATGATCTGTTGTAGTTTGTGGTTGATGATATCCCGTTGCGAAAGCAGGTCATCCAGTTCTGATTGACCCAACACACTACGCAAAGTAGTTTGAGAAATTTGGGAAGTGGCCGATAAAAAATTCTCTACTTGTACGATCGCCTTTTGTGGTTCCACTACCCTGAAATATACTACGGCATTTACTTTAATTGAAACGTTATCGCTGGTGATAATATCCTGCGGAGGCACATCCAGCACAACCGTACGCAAGCTCACGGTTACCATTCTGTCAATCACCGGAATGAGTAAAATGAGACCCGGTCCTTTTATCCCATCGCCGCCGATCAATCTGCCCAACCTAAAAATAACGCCCCGCTCATATTCACGAAGAATTTTAATGGAACTTGCCAGCAGGCTGATAACAAAAAAAATAATGACTAAAGTTAAAATGGGTATTTGTGGCATGATATGTTGATTTTAATTGGTTACTTTTTCTACGTACAAAACAAGCTTTTTAACAGCGTTGACCCTAATGGACGATCCCTTTTCGATATGGCCTGCAACAGAAGCTGCATTCCATATTTCCCCTTTCACTTTCACCTGCCCATTGGGATCAAGTGCTTCCAATGCGATTCCGGTAAGACCTGTCATTGCTTCCAATCCGGTTACAGCCTTTCGCTTTTGTGCCTTTAGTCCGGCGCCAATTACAAATGAAAATAACAGACCCATTAATGCAGTGGTAATGATGATCAATAGTTTCGAAATAGCAGCTACTTCCAGGGGCGAACTTACTTTTATCAGCATCATTGAACCAAGGTACAATGATACGATACCGCCAATAGCCAGCAGTCCATGGCTCACAACAAACAACTCCAGCACAAGCAGCAACACGCCAAAAATTACGAGTGCAAGCCCTGCATAATTTATGGGCAATGCACGCATGGCATAAAAGGCCAGCACCAATGCAATCACCCCAACAATACCGGGTAAAATAGCACCTGGATTAAACAACTCAAATAAAACGCCGAAGAAACCAAGCATTAGCATCAGGTATGCAATATTAGGATCGCTGACGATGTTCAAAAACTGATCGAACGCACTCATGCGATAGGTATCTATCACCGCATTTTTTGTTTTTAGTACTACAACCCCGCTATTTAGTTTGATTTCCCTTCCATCAATTTGTGTTAATAGATCCTTATCAGAAAATGCCATCAGGTCCACTACATTTTTAAGGATGGCTTCCGTTGCAGTAACCGAAATGCTCTTTCTTACGGCATCTTCTGCCCACTGAAGATTTCGGTTTCTTTTGGTAGCAATACTTTTTATAAAAGCGGCCGCATCATTGGTAACCTTTTCACTCATCACACTATCCATGGCGCCCCGTAGATTTACCGGATGTGCCGCACCGATATTGGTGGCTTCAGCCATTGCAGCAATATGCGCTGCCATGGTGATGAAGACACCTGCAGATCCTGCATGTGCACCTTCGGGTGATACATACACCACCACCGGCACTGGACTCTCAAGTAATTCGGTTACTATTTCTCTGGTAGATTGCAATAAACCGCCCGGCGTATTTAAATGAATGAGCAGGCAGGTAGCTTTTTTACTTTGGGCATTCAAGATCGCTTCGTGAATAAAATCGGCCGTAACAGGATTGATAACACCTTCTATTTTAATGGACACAACCTTTTGACCCGCCGCATGTAACGGCACCATCAAATAAAACATCAGCGATAGGAGAATGATCTTCATAAAAATTGTCCTGTTTTTATTGTCCGTGCAAATCCTTAACTATTGTAAGTTACCCAAAAAACAGACAGCAGTTACGATAAAATATTGCCGGAGTTGACATTGCTTAAACAATTCTATTCCCATCTGCTCACAATAAAAATAATTCCTTTACACGCCACTTGAAAAGCTCCGCCTTTCCTCGTTTACAATGACTCTGTATTTCTTTTTTTTGAAATGCTATTAGTCGAAATTGAATTGCTGCCCCGAAGATTTATATCGGTGAATAAATTTTGGCTACTTTTAAACTTTCCTTTTAGAGACTTATACGATTTTGTAAAAATTAAAATGAACGATCCGCTATTATGAATTTACTTTCTTCCAAAAAACTGTTGCTTGTTATTACAGTTATTTTTTCTGAAACCATTTGCCTGGCACAGCAAAATATCGCTTCGTTTATCAATGGAGATGCACTGCCAGACGCACCAGAATTGTCTGCAAGAGGCCGTTTTAAAGTGGGCGTACAAACACTGGAATTGGTCCACACCCAACAAGTTGATATCCTAAAATCAAAAAATGGCACTACTCCGCTGTACGACCGTCAATTAAAAGTGGAAATCTGGTATCCGGCGATTGCAGGTAAAAAGCAGACGGAATTGGTGACCTATCAATCTACACTTGGTTTATTAAATGACACAACAAGGCCGTTGATTCCATATGTATTAACTGGCAGGGCTATGCGCAATGCGTCACCGGATTTATCCAACGGTAAATTCCCGCTCATCATTGTTTCGCATGGCTACCCTGGCAACAGATTTTTGTTAACCTATCTTACCGAAAACCTGGCATCCAAGGGCTATGTAGTTGTTGCAGTTGACCATACAGAATCTACCTACGGCGACCGTGCCGCATTTCAAAGCACTTTGCTGAACCGCCCACAGGATATTTTATTTGTGCTCAACCAAATGGCTGACTTAAGCAAGGCATCATCAACAAGTTTTTTAGCAGGCCTTGCAGATGCTAATAATACCGCACTGATCGGCTATTCGATGGGTGGATATGGTGTGCTGAATGCAGCAGGTGCAGGCTACAGCAAAAAGCTCGACACCGTGTTTGCCCAAATGACTGGCGGTAGCAAAGCCATTCATGTTCGCTCAACCGGTGATGCCGAATTCAACGCATCACAGGATTCAAGAATAAAAGCGGTGGTAGCCTTTGCTCCCTGGGGAATGAAATTGGGCGTTTGGGATTCAACTGGCTTAAAAGGATTGAAAACACCCACCTTTTTTATCGCAGGCAGTCTGGATGATGTATCCGGTTATGAAGATGGCATCAAGGCCATTTACAAAGGGAGCATAAATGCCAACCGTTACTTACTCACGTACCAAAATGCCCGACACAATGTTGCACCGAATCCACCACCGGCAGAAACCTTAAAGCCCGGTGTGGCATTCAATGAATATTATCATTATGCAGAGCCTGCCTGGAATGAACGACGCATCAATAATATCAACCAGCATTTTGTTACAGCATTTATTGGTATCCATCTCAAGCAACTGGAATATGGTAAGTTCCTGTCCATACCAGAGCAATCCTACGAAAAACCATGGATAGGGTTTAAGCCCCGTACTTCGGTCGGTTTGGAACTCAGCCATGCAGTGCCTCAATAATCGAACATCAAAATAAAATCATTAAAAGTCATCTGTATATAGATGGCTTTTAATGAAGAATGCAATTGTAGAAAATAAGGGGTAAATAATTTAATAATTTTTAGAAGCTAGGTAAGCGTATTTCAATTTAGCTTCAATGGCAAACATGATTTTGTTATTAGTCTTGTAATTTTTTTCAATGATTAGTAATTATGAACTTACTAATGTATCCATTGCATAATATCGTTTTTGCCGCAAAATTATTCTCACTTAAACGGGGCTTGCAACGGAAATCCTATGCACCGTTTAAACCGGTAAAGTAACAGGGTGCCTGACAATATCTTTGTACTTTTTATTGTATTATTACAGCACAATCGATCATCCCATCATTTGCCATGAACCCAGCAGCACATTCAAAAAACCTCCGTTACAATCAACTAAGACAGTTTGCAGGTGATAAAAAAGATATACGGATGGCACTCGTTTGCAACAATGCCTCCGTAACAGGTGCTGGCATTAATACAAGGACCGACCTAATAGCAAATGGCTTCAACCTGGTAAAACTTTTTTCACCCGAACATGGCCTCAATGCTACAGGTGAAGATGGCGCCTGGCAGGATGATGCAATTGATCAACTAACAGGATTGCCAGTAACCAGTCTATACGGAAATCGACTGGCTCCGGCAGCAACCGATCTGCGTAATATTGATCTCGTTGTATTTGATATCCCAGATGTGGGCTGCCGGTTTTACACGTATTTGTGGACGATGACTTATGTGATGGAATCCTGCGCTGCATTAGATATTCCGCTGGTAATTTTAGACAGGCCCAATCCAATTGGAGGCAATCTGCAATTAGCCGAAGGCCCAATGTTGGATGAAACAACCTGCGCTTCCTTTATCGGAAGATGGCAGATACCGGTGCGCCATAGCTGCACGCTGGGTGAACTGGCGAGGTACTTTGCGGCCACCAAAATAAATGGGTTAGAACTAGAGGTAATTCACTGGCAAAACTGGAAGCGAAACAACACCAGCGAACTTATTTTTACACCGACCTCCCCTGCCATACAAAAACAAAGTACGGCATTGCTATATCCGGGTATGGGCTTGCTGGAAGGCATTAACGTAAATGAAGGAAGAGGTACTGATACCCCTTTTGAAATATTTGGTGCTCCCTGGATCAATTCAACTTTTTTGCAACAGGCTTTTATGGAAACCCTTCAACCGGGAATGAGTAGCACACCCGTTACCTTCAAACCCCTTACCGGTTTGTATGCGGGCGAAACATGTTACGGACTTAAGATTACGGTTACCAGTGAAAATGATTTCCGGCCTGTGCAAATGGGCATAGATTTAATAAAAACCCTTTTACATTGTTACCCTGTTGCTACTAAAGAACGTTTATATCACACTGTTGCCAACCCGTCGGGCAAAGGACATCTTGATAAATTACTGGGCATTCCAGATGCATTTACGACAATAAAAAACGGGGGGTTGATACAAACTACTGTCGCTGATGAATGGAGACAAACGATGAAGAAATACCTGCTGTATGAGTAAGAAACAAAGGGGTTAATTTGGATGAAGGGGTTGCGTAATTTCCCTCTGTGCTGCTTTTATAAAAATATTGATTGAAAGGTTGTTTGTCTTTCATTTTTTTTTCATAGGGCTGCACCCTATGCTAAGTTATGTCGCCTTTTAAGGGCTTTAATACAATCATTTCAATTAAACGGAAATGGAAAATTGCACCTCTATTTCCACATAAAACTCTTTCCATTTCCAAAGGCGTTTTTTATAACTTCTCTTTTGGAAGATCCCGATAATTCAGGGAAGGGGGATTGGGGGAGTCGATCTATTTCCCATCAATATCTACCAAATACTTTATTACTGCCAGCCTGATATCGGTCCTCAAATCGGTTGGGTCGGTAAAGCGATTGATGACCTTGATTTCGGGGTTGCCTTCCTTTAAAAATTCAAGTCCCTTTTCTGCACCGGAAAAGAGAAATTCCGGCGTTATGATCCGGTAGGTTTTTGATGATACTATTTCGATGCCGTTTACCTGCCAATTGTTTCCGTTAAAAGTAATGTTGGGACTCACCTGCAAATAACCACCCAGCCCTTTTATACGATCACTGGTGGTAAGCATTTGATTCAATAGTGTGCCGGTTAATTCCACCTCACATAACTTTCCGCCGAAGGGCAGGGTGCGTATTACATCAAGTTGGGTCATTACACCGGCAATCTTATCATCTATACGAATGGACCCACTATTAAATACTGCTGCATCTGCTTTTGGTGCTATCGCCTGCATTGACTGTGCAATCAAAATGCCGAGGTTGGTTTGTTTATATCGTATGTTGGCTTCAGTGCCGTCGAGGGGTTCCCTGGTGTGATACACTACTGCATTCGGCTCCAGGCCAGTCGCCCTGAAAGCTGCATATGCTTTGTCTTCCCATACTTTTACAGCGGTTGCTATTTCCGGATCGGGTACTACGGTTGAATCTAAATAAATCAGGTCTGAAATGATTTTTATTTTGCCCCGTTTCCCGTCTCTGAATATGAGGTGGCGATACATGCTTTTGGCATTGGCATCCGCCTTAGCAATATCTCCTCTCCGAACCGATACATAGTTGTGCTGGTGTTCATGCCCACCCATAATCAACCGGATATGCTTTATCTTTCTTGCAACTTTTTTATCCTCATCCAAAGATAAATGGGTAAGGCCGATTACAACATCCGATTGTCTTTTCACTTGCTGATATGCCTTCTTTACGGACTGTAACTGATCCTGGTTAACTACCCAAGGTTGCTGATTGGACTGGATGGTAGCATTGACTATTCCAACGTTAAATTGCTGATTTTTAGAGGAGACAATAAAGCTCGTAAGGAAAGCAACCGAGTCAGGGCGGGTTCTGTAAAAAGGCGTTATAGTTCCATCACTATTTTTGTGCTGCACATCACTACTAAGCCACGCAAACTGCGATTCGTTGATGCGATCCTGCAGATCCTTTTCGGGTATATCAAATTCGTGATTGCCGAATACCACCAGGTCAACACCCACCTTATTCATCATATCTACCATGTGGCGGCCATACACCCGTTGGCCATCAATTTTTGTAGTACCAATTACCGACGGACTTACAAAATCTCCCGCCAGTATTACAAAAGTCTGGTACCTGGCTTCCTCCTGCTTTACCAATGTTGCCACCTTTGCCATGCCGCCGTCTTTACCCTGGTTGAGCGGACCAATTTCATACACATCATTCATTTGTAAAATGCAAATGGTGTCTTTAACGGATTGCGCTAAAGCCGTTCCGTGAATAAAAAAGGCCAGCGCTATAGGGGTGGAGTATCGTTTCATTGGAAAGTATTTTATTAAAAAGATTAAAGGTAATATTTTGAGAGGTGCATTTGAAATTATCGAAAGGGTTTACTCCTTTTTAACGCATCCGTACTACAAAAGTTGAAACATTCTATTAGCCAGGGTAATTTTGAATATAACGGTGTGATCCCGATACACACGTGATACAATATCCAGTAAAAAATTGAAGGGATCGGCTATACAACTGTAAAAAAGCAGGGATAAATCTAAAGCATTATAATGTTATCAACTGCATTGTCTATTTACAAAAACGACACTACCATGGCCTCCCATTCTTCTGCCAATGAAAGAGCCGGCCTGCTTTTGCCTGCACGACGATACCAGTAATCTGCATTAAAGTGATCACCTTCCTTGCGATGCAAATAGGCATGAATCCAGGCTGCATTTGCATCCGGCAAATCCTGTATCAATGTGTGAGCTTTGTCCCAATTGCTCTTTGCATCATACCATAAAGCTTTTAAATAAATGGATGTATCCGGCGGCGGTTCATTGCCTGTCAGGCTTTCTTTAAATATTGCTACAGTCATTGTTGTTCAATTAATAAAAAGAAAATGAAGGTAAAAGTATTTACCAATCCTTCCCGCAATTATTTTAGACTACAAACCAGCAGCAATAGCAGTAAAAAACTTACACTTCAGGTATACAACCAATTGGGAAGATTGGTTGAAACGAGATCCGATTTTACTGCCAATGACATTTTCCAAATAGGTCAGTTTTACAGCAAAGGTACCTACATGGCAGAAATGGTTCAAGGTGATGAACGCATTGTGATAAAGCTGGTTAAGCTATAGCAATTGCATTGAATCATTTCTAACATAGTGGCTGGCAAAACATCAGTCACTTTTTTTATGCCTGAAAAAATCAATGAATTTATTTGCAAAGTATCAGGCCAGTATAGATTCCCATTGAAAATTATTTAACGGGTGACGAAAATCTAAAATCATTGTTTCCATTCAATGTTTGTTAGAAAAGAGCCTGGCTCTCACTACTTAAACAAAATCACTTTTTACTCAGCGATTCCTTCTTTTGCCAGTTTATTTAAAAGCCTGCTTTCTTTACCCTTCCATCAAAGGAAACGGGGTAACGATTTTTAATATCTGTCTGTAAACTAACGTAAAATTCCAAAAAAAACTGTCTTTGTCTTTTCCAGATCAGCCTTTGTATCTTTTGGCTGAATAGTAATATTGCAACCGCCTTTTCGTAGGCTTACAGGATATTCAAGATCACCAGATGAAACCGAATATTCTAAAATGTAATCATAGAAAACAAAAAACAGAAATAACATTCCTGATAGACAGCGAGCCATCCATATTATGCTGCCGATTCGTTCACTATAACTCATGTACAAACTGGACTGAAAAATCTACAAAAATCGTAACTGCCCCGAAAAAATGCCCTAAATAAAGAAGACAATAACTTAGATCTCCAGTAACAAAAATCGCCAGTTACCAAATCTCATTTTCCGATCTTTTAAAATAAAATTTACATTTAAGCTATCTATATTTTTTCTTTCATTTTAAAAAATTAAAGCTATGCCAAAGTATGTAATTGAAAGAAAAGCCCCTGATACAGGAACCCCTCACTGTGGAACAATCAAAAGGTATCTCCCGCACTTCCAGCGGGGCTTTGAGTAATATAGTTCACTATTTCTTCGACTAAAAAATAGCCTAAAAGACTCATCAATTTTATTCTAAATGCCTTCGGAAAAATCCTCCATAAGATTTCATGTGCAAAATCCGGGATGAAAAGTTCAATTTTAGAGTTCAAAAAAGTCCCTCAATACTAATAGCACAAAGGACTTTTTAGAAAACTATAGGTAACAAGTACACTTTAAATCATAGTATCTATAGGGCCAAAAGTCTTTATTTCCAAACTCCAACAAAAACATTATTAGCCTGAAAAATATTTTTAATCATAGCTGAAAACAGTTAACAACAAGGAGTCTTGTTTACTTACTGAATCGCTGGTATTTTACACCTTCAGCATTTGGAAATTAGCTTTTTGTCAATTCCTTATTTAATGCCGGTATTAAGCGCATGAGTAAGATCTCTAAAAAATTTAATGTATAAGAAATATCTTACCATGCACTTACAGTACCGCTTACAGCTACTTTAGGACCTGCTGATTTAAATCTATCTAATGTTCCAAATAATAAAGCTGTGGGTGTATTGCCTATAATATTTTCTCGAAGCCATTGGGCAATTTCTCCGGAAAATTTAATGCTGCCATGGTTATGAAAATCGGCGATACTTCTATAAAACCTATACCACGAGCCTGCTGCTGCATTACCTGCTGGCCAGGCTTTTGAGTGATCAAAGTAATCTTTTGTGTTGGTTCCTAATTTTACACCAAGCGATGAGTTGATCGGTACAAAGCCGTCGTTATCAATTTCTCCGTCTCTTACTACGCCTGAACCTCGACTAAATCTATACTCGCATCTAAAGGGTATTTTTGAAGGTATATCACTCCAATTTGTTCTTAAATAGTAAACCCTTGGTTTTAATCCAAAATTGGTAAGGTTATGTTGTATCGGATATTTTAAACAACCAGAAAGTGCATCTACATCTGTTGCTTTAATAATATCCAGATCACTATTATCCGTTGGCGTTGCCCCCCAGGGTTTTTCCGAACTAAACGGGCCTATTAAAAGATGCATTACATAATCTACCCTTAATAAATTGTACCCTTCAAATTTTTCTCTATTGCTTTCGGTTCTATCCAATTCATCAATATTGGTTCTGCCAATTCCTCCATCTACAGTAGCTAAATCTGCATCGTTTTCATTTGGGTTATCAAAATAATTTGGTCCACTCGGTACTCTACCCCCAAGCGCATGAATGGGTATTAAAGTACCATCTGCACGTTTGCATAACTCAGGCTTTAATATAGTTTCGTTTATGTTTTCCATAAATGAAGTGGTGAGTTGTTTTAGCACATAAGTATCAGGATCGCTTTTATCAATTTGCTCAAATGGAGCAATACCAAAAAATTTAATTTCCTGGCAAAAAACACCAACCTCAGCATTTTTGGTGACAGGCGATCCTTCGTGTGGCGTAGACAAAGTAGTAATGTGCAAAGTTTTATTGCGTATAAACTCCATGTTTGCTCTTTCTTCCGTAGTAAACCGTTCCACTTCAACCGTGGCATCATTTGAAGGAATAGTAACGGGTTTTGAACATATAGTACGGGCAACTACACCACCAAAACTGTGGCATAGCAATATCAATTGCGGTTTTTTATCTTCCGGCCAATTACCAAATTGACTATTGTACAATGATACTATTTGGGCTGCTGTTGCAGTTACTTGCTTTTTAAAACTAAGGCTACCATCTCTATAAGTCATCATTATTGAAAATGGCGTGTAAAAAGGAGTGCTATTTTCTAATTTTGGTTTGCCGTATATGGTTATAAAATGATTGCTGTTTATATTTTTGTTGATAAATTTCGTCTCCCAATTATTTCTATCTAATGAACCTGTAGCTGGGTTGTCGTCAGAAAATGTAGTTGGAAAATCTTGCTGAGCACCCAATAATTTATCTATAAAATTAAAGCCCCAATAATTTCTAGCACCTTCTAAAGTACCAATTCTATCATCTGAAGTAGGAAAGCCAGTAACACCATGTATAAGAACTGTAACAGTCGGACGATTCTTCGCAAATGCCATAGTAGCAGAAGGCAAATTAATTTGTTCTAATGGTAAAGTGTACATCCATTGTGGGGTTGCAATTTTTGCCCTTGCCTGTGTTAATTGTACTTTATTAATTGGTACAAATTTTTTAATGGCAAGTGCTGTTGGAGCAACCTTTAATTCATTGTTTATTTGCGGATTTACCTGCGCCTTTGTTTGCAAAGAGGTAGCAAATAAAAACATGGCAAAAAATAATTGGCAACATTTCCTTTGTGTCATTTTATATAGTTTTTAGTGAATAACTTTTTTACCGCATCATACAACTGATATTGGCAATAGGGGTAAATGAAATGGTTTTTAAATCCTTATCCATTAGCCAGCGCATGCCATAATTAAGCACCAGGTTTCGTCCGATTCGCCAGTCTCCACCAAAATTGATGGTGTAAGGCCGAACGATGTCCCACTTTACAGAACTGCTTACAATCGTCTTTCCGGGTGGTGCAGTAAAGGCTTCGTTTACCGCATCAATGGGCGTTTTAATGGTTTTGCCCTCATAGATAATTTCTGCAAAAAAGTTATATACCGGTCCGCCATACCGAAAATTTAACCCCAGGGTGATGAGCTTATTATCTGCAATGGTGGTCGCTTCCTGTTCAGTACCGTTAACATTATCTTTGATATTAAACTTCACTTCTTCCTGGTAAAAAGAAGTGCGTACGAGTCCTGTTACCAGCCCTCGCTTTCCGATCCCTTTACCGAAATTGACCCAAAGACCGTTGCCGCTGTTTCGATTGATACGCAGCGTTTTTAAGTTGCCGGCACTATCTATACCATAGGTATATATTTTACCATAAGCCAGATCTATAAATGCCGCATTCCAGTTGTCGTTAATGAATTCTTTGGCTTTTTCCTGAATCGCATCATTCCTTCGGCTAAAATAGGTAGCAAGCAACTGGTCGTTGTCTCTTAATGCTAGTCTTGCTTTTTGCAAGTCGGCAGGTTTGGTAAGTGTATCCAGCGATGCCAGTAAATCTCTTTCCGTTTGTTTTAAGGCAACCAGTTCTGCAGTAAAGATCTGCTGAACATCATCGTAAGCACCTTTCACCAGCAAGGGGTCTTTCTGCTGAAACAAATTCATTTTTACAGCAGTTCCTATTCGCCGGTCGCCATTCTCAATTTGTATGGTGCCTACAGATAAATCCAAAGATGCAAGCATGCGCTGCAGCCTATTGGTTTGCTGGTATTTTTCCAGATTTTTTTTGTTGTAAAATAATTCCCAGATCGGTTGCGCCTGTATGGCAAGGTTGGGATTAACCCGCCAGTTTCTGAAACTCCAGTCTACTTTAAAATCCTTGATAGCTGACGTACGTGCTACCTGGCTGGGGGCAGCACCCATCAAATCAAATAATGGCGAAGTAGGAATCGCAAATTCTTTGGGCACAGGTTTCTCCCCTTGCTGCGAATACACAGGAACTGTGAGTAAGCAACCCACGACTAATATAATTGCTGCTGTGATGTTACGGTTCATGTTCTAGAGTCTTGGTAAATTAATTATTGAAAGCAAATTTTGATAGTATAAAATTCATGATCAAAACTTGATTTTGATATCCCTGAAAACCAGTAATTACAGTCAGAAAAAGTACCTGCTTTCAGGTATAGGAATATTTGAGAAAAATGATTTATAGAGGATATTGGCAGTTGATGGCAGGAGAAACAAATGGACAGCCGGCCAGGGATGGGCTGCAAGGTAAATATATCAACAGGCGGGATAGCATTCGCCCGGTGCGTTTTAAATGCAAATTTTAAAAAATAACCTTGTGCTATAATTTACCTCTATTCGAGCTTTTGTAGCTTTGCATTCCTTCAACACATTCATTATTATTTCCTTATTTCAATTTTACCACCCGCTTACTAATAGCTGCATTTTCAAATTCAACATTCACAATGTAAATGCCCGGAGCAAGTGTATTTAAACCTTCCATTTTTTTAGTATTTAATCCTGCTTTTCCATTTTCAGTTAATCGCATTACTGCACTGCCATAAGCGTCAAAAAGGCGAATGGTTACTTTACCGGAGTTGGACAAAATATAATGCACCTGCATATTATTTTGAAACGGATTGGTAATACTTTGCACGCTAAAACTTGTGTTGCCATTGCTTAGTAACAAGACATTGCTATACTTGTAATTGCCGCTGTTTCCCACCATCTTTAACCGGTAGTATCCGGAAGTGATCCTATCGATCGTATCTGTAAACTGATAGAATGAGGTTGCACTCCGGTTAAGGGCTGCCACCTGCCCTGCCTTTGCAAATTTTTTCCCATCATCACTTCTTTCAATTTCATAGTGACTTATATTTTTCTCCATTGAGGTCGTCCATTGCAGGTGGCCTTTTTTACTGACCAGGCGACCGTTAAAACCGGTTAGCTTCACATCTAAAATAGTAGAGCAATCAATGATTTTAAGCATTGTATTCTTGTTATTAGTATAGGCGCATGCATTGCTTGCAAGATTGCCTGCAGTGGTTGCGGCAGCTACCCGGTACCGGCTGCCGCTATCGGCATAACGGGCTGTAAACGATGGATAGGTGGCAATATAAGTGTACAGCCCGTTTACCAAAGAGGGTGTTTCCGTACCAGTTACACCGGTATCAATCCAGGTGATACCGCCATCCGTACTTCGCTGCCACTTATAAAAAGTATAATTAGGGAAATAGCTTTTTACAGTTACGCTAAAATCTACCTGCGTGCCATCGCAGCCCAGTAATACCGGGGTTATGTTCAGATCTACATTTGGTTCACAGGTTGAGAGGGCTACATCATCCATTGCCCAATCGTTTCCACCACCACCGGGCGAATTGTTGCGGATGGTCAATGCAAAACCAGTTTGTGTCGGGCCAGTTAAATAGGTAAATCCTTTCTTTTCCCATAAGCCGGTGTAGAGCATATCGCCAGTTGTATAATAGTCTATTCCATCTAATTGAAAAGTAAGATTCGGCTTAACACCTGGTTTATAAGGGCCATTAAAAGCGACATTGGTGGCGGATCTTCCATTGGAATCACAGGCGCAAAGCGAACAGATATTGCGGAACCAGGCACTAAAATCATAATAATTGTTGGCGCATAAATTTGAAACCACCTGCTGTATGGCCGGGCTGGTAGCGTAGCTGGCATTTACCACAGCCATATATCCGCCATTAGTACCTGGTGCAACCGGATTATTACCGGCAGATGGGTTTGCCGCACCTGTATGGTCGCCAATAATATCCCAAATATTAAACACCCTTGAGGGATGCGAAGCTGTAACGGCCGTGTTGGTGGCACCGGTAGCACTGCTATTATTGGCGATGCCATAAAAGCCATCGTTCGGCTGATTGCTGCTAAAATTCACAAAGGTGTAACCCGGAATAATGGCAGAGGCATTCCTGTTTTGTGTGGTACCACTTCCAAAGGTTCCGTTGTTTTCAATCACTGCATTTGCGCCGATATAGTTGTTGCAACTGGGTAAATTCTCCACCAGCATTATTTTATTGGTGGTAAAACCAATCGTTACGGCTGTACCGGATCCATTGATGTACCTGAACGCACCTCCGGGTAAAGTAACCAGGGTATTAAAAGCAAGCGCCGGATTAATTCGTACCCGAAAGGAAGCTACCATAATACAGACACCGCCGTAAAAAGATGGCTTATTGTTGAATGCGATTGTGCCGCCGGTAGCAGCGGCGTTTCCTGTACTTGTTGCGTTGGTTGCTGTAGCGCCTAAGTTAATGCGGAGATTATTGCCGATGCTGCTAAACATCGCCTGGTCATCACTGGTAGCATCTGTGTAAGCCCGAAAAGTAAGTCCTTCATTGGTAAGGATTTTAAGACTATTCGGGATAAAAGCGAAGTCGGGACCGATGCTATCGTTGTAGCGTGCATTGGTAATGGTGGTGCTGTTGCCTACCGCAATCGCTGCCCTTATTTCAAGTATATCTCCGGGCTCAAAAGTGCCGCCGGTGGTTCCTTTTGTAATGTTAACATAGCTTCTGCCGGTTTCAACCTGTGCGGTTACGGTTACAGCCAACAACATTCCGGCTAAGGTAAATGAGGAAATAAAAACTGCAACTGGTAAAAGTTTTTTCATGGGTAGGATATTTGAAGGTTACAAAGATGCCAGCTTTCTTCAATTTATTTGTTCGGATTACTAAATTATGTAAACGGATAACACAAATCTTTAGTGCATTCACTGGTATATAAAACCTGATTTTTAAGCGCTTTTGGAAAAACGGCAATTTTTTCTCAGGGAAGTTGGTATTTATCCGTAACAAACCTGTATTTACCGCCATCTTTTTGCAGGTAATTATACCCTTTTTTTACTAAGTGAATCACCAGCGGTATTTTGTTGAAATGTTTACGATCTAATCCGGATAAAAATTTTTTGAAAACTACTTACAGGAGACAAGCGAAATGGTAAAAATGGAGTTAAAATCGGTTTATAATTCCATTTAACAAACCTTAAATTCAAGCTGAATAGTTATTGATTTGATCGTTGCTTTCGGGTTGTTTTTTGTTGATAACAATATAATCTCAATGCGGGATATCGCTCAACTGTCTACCAAGGTCATTTTCAAAAACACCAAAGGTCAAAGGCTTGCTTTCAACACCGGCAAGTAATTAGTTACGACCAGCTTTTAATTTATCCTCTTTATCTACAGATGTGGGAAGCATGATAACAACAGAAAGGCAACAAAAAGGCACTTTGAATTTAACATCAATGATCTGGCAATGGTAAAAAGCAAGGCTGAAATCCAAATCTATGTTTATCAGCCAATTGAATAGAAATACATTGAGCCGACAGCAACAGCATGCTGCAATTGAATCTTTACCGGTGGTCTGCTGTTTCTAAAAATCCACCCTGCCGCTATATGCAGGGAGAATTGGTTATTTAGACGAAATATTATTTTTCCTTCAACCCGTCCTTTTTCCAGTTTACAAAAACAAGGATGGCCGAATCGGAAATTTTATCATGATTCATGGGCATAAATCCACGGTCACCGGGATTCTTTTGTATCCTTAGAATGATATCATCTGCCACGCTGCTTGCACTGGCATAATTGTCAAGCGGCTTTTTATTGCCCTTGCCTTCTATATGGCAGGGAGTGCAACTTGACTGGATTACCGCCATTACATTGGTTTGAAAAGTAACTGCCGCCGGCATTGTGGTGGCTGCTTTTTTAGACGAGGAACAGTACTGGAAAAACAGTGCTGTAGAAAACAAAATGATTGCAAATGAAATTTTACGCATGGTTGAAAGAGTTTAGGGCATCTCTAAAAACTTACCTTTTCCTCTCTTTTGTCGAAGACCCCGAATTTTTCGGGGGAGAGGAATTAAAGGTGAGGTAAAATAAAAAAATGAGTTTTTAGAGATGCCCTTTAGATAATTGGTAGTGAATTTTAAATAAAATATTTTTCTTTTTCCAAATATATGAAATAAGCCGAAAGGCTGATTTCTTGCAAGGAAAAAAGTTGAAGTTGGGGTAATGTCCTTTTATTACTTATCCGCCTTTTTTAATGCCCGGCAGTTTGCCAGCGCCTGCCCGTTACCCCCTCGTTTTATCGAAAAACAAAGCAATTCACCAAGCCTTTGATCGCCTTGCCTTTTACCCGTTAGCCATACCTGCACGGCACAAAAAATAGAGCATATCTCCTGTAACGGTTCGTCCGCTGCCGTTATATATTGAGGTTCAATTTATCCTGTATCCAACCTGTTGAAAAACCATAGATTGCCAGTGCCAGCAAGGTAAGAACTACTAATATCATAACGGCGTTGATGGAAGATTTAGGCTTTTTAACGGTGTTGGCCGAATGAATTCCTGCACGGTCATTTAACGGCGCAACGGTTTTTGCTTTGATGAGTTTTCCTGTGTACCGGTTGGTAAAATTGGTTATCTCTGCCTGAGTATTTACCACCTGTTCGGCTAAAAACACTTCCTGGTTTTCTTCCAGTTCAAATGCCTGTAAAGTTGCCGGCAGCTCTTCGTTACGTAAGTCCATTGTATTGTATTTTAAAAGTGATTGTAAGTAACTATATGTACAAGAATGCAGCCAGTAAGCAAACCTTGTATATCAGCCTCCTTCGGGCAATGAGCAACAGTTTTTGAGATGAGGTTGGGTAATATTTTCTACTGCGATTCATTTTTCCACTTCAAATAAAATGCACCTGTAGTTGGATGGCGTAATCGCCGGGTTGATATATCGGCATTATTTCGTCCATTTCCACACAGCCAATTTTGCCAACGCCTTTATACGTAGATTTTATAAAAGGGCCCGCTTTTCGGTGAAACTGCTTCTTTAATACTGCCGGAAGAGATTACGGGTAGCTGTAGTGCTAACAACTAAATCCTTTCCCGGCTTTGTATTGGTTTCCTTTTTGACCAGACAATATGACTACAGCGGTCAAAACAATTATCTTTTTTATAAGCTTAAAGTTCTTATTCCACACGACAAATGGCTCTTACTGGATGCTAAATTGTTCAAGATTCATAGGCGGCACAGGTTTGACGGCTAGTTTTATGGCTGTTTACAATTATTTCAATAATTCGAATATTTTGAAGCTATCTTTACTAGATACCAAATTAGAATGTTACATAATTACTTCCTTTTTTATCCTTTTTCCTGCGTAAGCCTTCAAACAATCCCCTTTAATTTTTAGAAGAACCAATTGAATGATAAAAAGAATTTTTCTGGCTGAGGATGATGAAGACGATGCTTATTTATTTAAGGACGTACTATCTGGTTTGGATAAAAATGTACAGCTTTCTATCGCCGTAAACGGTTTAAAGCTAATTGCATTACTTGAGCAGGCGGATGCACTGCCGGATCTGATATTTGCAGATTTGAATATGCCGCTTAAAAACGGGTTTCAATGCCTGCAGGAAATACGAAGCCGAAAGGAATGGAATGCTATAAAAATAATTATCCATTCCACAACATCGCAGCAAGACCAGATTGACGAGGCCTACAGGCTGGGGGCTGATCTTTTCCTGCCTAAATTTACTGACTACGGGAAATTTAGGCATGCCCTGACCAGCTGCCTGACGCTGGATTGGCAAAATGATTCCTTGAAATAATTGAAAATGATTTTCCATTTAAAAAAATGCCCGTGCAATCTTCACCTTTTCTACAAAAGCTCAGGTATTCCACTGCGGCCAGCCACCATGCGTTAGAACAGAATGCCTGCTCAATTTCATTGATGAGCAATGCAGTTACATTGGAGCACTATGTTGTTTACCTCAACTGTTTGCTGCCTTTTGTAAAGGGATTTGAAGAACAGGTATTCCCTGGTTTGGAGCCATATATAACGGATCTGGATGAACGACGTAAGCTGCATCTTCTTTGTTCAGATTTGCGATTGTCAGAAGTAACAGAGCAGGTTGACCAATCTTTCAACGAAGCTTTTTTCATGCATCATTACCCGGACAAAGCAAGCCGCCTTGGAGGGATGTATGTGCTGGAGGGATCTACATTGGGTGGCAAAATCATTACAAAACACCTGCAGCAATCGCTGGGTGAAAAAGTAGCTGGTAAAACAACCTATTTAAATCCTTATGGTGAGCAGGCTGGCTCCAGGTGGAAAAACTTTCTGCAGTTGTTACAGAATGCAGCAAACGAAAGCGACAACGAAACAGCTATTATAACAGGTGCCCTCAGTACCTTCTCTATTTTAAACAGTTTATTATCAAATGCTATTCTAAATAAATTTACCAATGAATATTAGAAACCTGCTTAATAAAGATGTTTTAACCATCACCAATTGCGAAAGCGAACCCATCCACATTCCTGGTAGTATTCAGCCTTATGGTTTTTTACTGGGCATTTCGCCAACCGACCACACAATTCACTATTGCAGTCAAAATTGTGAGGAATATTTCAATGTTGATGTTAAAGAAATATTGGGTAGCAATATTAACGCTTTCTTCAAA
>JBBQKO010000042.1:0-20875 GCA_038327005.1 Chitinophagales bacterium
AGCGCCCAGCTTGATGATAAATCTGAACAACTCAATCAGGAATCTTTAACCGCTACATTGGAATTGACCAGGTTGAACCTTCAACTAAAAACACAGGAAGACAATATTTTGCTGTATAAAGAAACGTTGCAAATATTGCAAAACAGATTTAAAGAACAACAAATAACTACAATCGAATTAAACAGGCAGGAAACTGAATTGCAAAAATTGTTGACCACTTATCAAAACACAAAGGCAAAGGCATGGCTCTTTAGGTTGGCCTTTATGAATGCTACCGGGCAGCTAAGTAAATTATGGAAGTAAATGGGCGATTCAAAATTTTAAATATCGGACTAAAATGTCATGAAATTGATGTGTTTCTTTATCAAGGTTGGGGATTGTAACTCCCAAACGGTAGGTAAACGGTACAATCGGAATTTCTTTCTTTACTTAATAAAATGATTGATGCTTTGAATAGAAAAGTTGATAAAGCACAAACAAAATTTCAACTCCAATAATAATTTTATGCCTTTACATATTTTATTACGCCATGGTCAATCTACCTGGAATCTTGCAAACAAATTTACGGGCAATGTATGTAGATCTAACTCCACTCGGCGAACACGAAGCCAGGTTGGCAGGGGTTCTTTTAGAGCATTTCATTATTGATGTAGCCAAAACTTCTGTTTTAAAGAGGGCGATACTTACGCTGGCTATTATTTTAAACGAAATGGGAAAATCTATTCCTGTAATTAAGTCAGCAGCATTGAATGAAAGAAATTATGGCAACCTACAGGTTTAGAATAAAAAAGAAACGGCAGATAAAAACATTCTGTTGTAGCGCACGGTAATAGTTTAAAGGCTTTGATGAAGTATTTGGATGGCTTTAGCGCAACAGAAATTGCTGACGTAAACATTGCTACCGGTATCCCAAGATTATATGAATTTTCTCCTGATTTGAAATTATAAACAGTCGATTATCTTGAAGAATAAGTTACCGCTACAGGCAACTTAAAAATAGTGTATTTAATAACGCATTATTAAATACACTGCACCTTCTCCGATTTACAAAACATGTGAATGATACAACTAATTTCTAAAGTTGTGTAACAATTTCCTAAACAGATACAATGACCTTTATAGCGCAATAGTTCAATTCATAAAATAAATAAAATGAAAAAAATACTTAGTACCGTAATGACAGGCGTCTCCATAACCATCGGGCATCTCTAAAATCTCATTTTTTTATTTGACCTCACCTTTAATTCCTCTCCCCCGAAAAATTCGGGGTCTTCGACAAAGGAGAGGAAAAGATAAGTTTTTAGAGATTCCCATATTGATAATTTGTTGTAACGAAACATCTAAAAAAGACATGACAGATGCCGATAAAAATATGAAAGAAGCCAACCAGGACATCAAAAAGCTGTAATAGCTACCAATGATACGTGAAAGGTAAATGCTATAGCAAACTGGCAGTCATTCAAACAAGAATCAGATTCCGCCATTGCTGTTATGGAAAGAGATGTAACCACGCTTGAAGCGAAAATTGCTAAAGCTAATAATGCGGCAAAAGTAACATTCCAAACTGATCTGGATAAAACAAAAAAGAGACTCCTGAAACTAAAATAAATTGAACCAATGGAATGATGCATTTGAAAATGATATCAAACAATTTGATGCCTAAGTAACATCAAAAAACCAATCCATTCAGCGGGAGTTTAATCATGATATGAATGAGCTTGGCACTGCATTTAAAGACCTGTTTAAAAAGAATGTGAAGTAGAAAGGTTTTCAAATTATACAACCGACTAATGGGAAACAAATTTTATAGACCTACTCCTTTAACATAGTATAATTGTTAGGTAATGAAATTTTTCAACAGAATAAGGAAAAACACGAAATGCCCGGTTTAGAATAAATCATTCCATCAATCAATTTGTTATCAATTAATAAGCAACAGTTGGAGCAATTTGTCTTTTTGCTAAATAATATTTATTAATGGTTCAAATAAACAACATGACAAAGATTGTAGTGGTTTCTTTTACGGAAGAAACAAAAGCAATTGAGGCCCTGCACAAATTAATGAGCTGCAAGCATTGGGCGATATCAGTATTTACGAAAAAGTAATGTTTCGAAAAAGAGCGAATGGTGAGGCTGAAGTTTATTGCTATTGTACTGATGATGGCCAACAAATTTATAACTATTGAAAAACTGCCAATGAAAGTAAAAGTGGTAACTGTTTTTAAAAATAGTAAGCCTCCACTTGAATTATATTTTTTGAAAAACTAATCTTTCGCAGAGTTGAAAAAAATGAATGACGTTTCTGGTTATTGTTTGAATAGCCAAATAATGATATTTACTTTCAAAATAAATTTATAACATCATAAGGGATGTAAGCTCTATAGTGCTTATCCGGCAACAACACACCAAGACCACCCGGCATTAAATAAAATAAATCAGCATGAAAGTTCTTAGCGTAAAAGGGCTTTATATTTTGACAATAATTATAATTTTCAATTATATTACTATTGATTTATACCAACTATTCAATCCTCAAAACTCAACGCTTCTTTACAAATATTTAAATTGGGTTACCCCTGTGTCAACATTGATATTTTTAATGCAAAGTATAAAACGAAAACGAATTTTATTAAGAAAATCAAATGGCAAAAAAAACACACTTTTCAGCAAGAATTAAAAAGTTTTTTGGTGTTTTAGGGCCCGGACTTGTGACTGGCGCAAGCGATGATGACCCATCGGGCATTGCAACTTACTCACAGGCAGGTGCACAATTTGGACTTACCACTTTATGGTTGGCGTTGCTTACATTTCCATTAATGGCTGCCATACAAGGAATGTGTGCAAGAATAGGCCTTGTAACGTCACAAGGTTTAACAGTTACTTTAAAAAATCATTACTCAAAGCCATTACTTTATACGATGCTGCTTTTTAGTTTTCCGGCTATTACATTAAATATTGGGGCGGATATACAAGGTATGGGAGCTGTAGCTAATATGATTTTCCCTTCTATACCAGCCTCCGTTTTTAGTATAGGTTTTACAGCTACTCTAATCTTTATTATCATTAAATATCCGTACCAAAAAATTGCTAAGATATTAAAGTGGCTTTGCCTTTCTTTACTTTTTTATACGATTGTTCCATTTATGATAAAACAAGATTGGGCAATGGTTGCAAAAAACACTTTCATCCCAACTATACAGTTTAATAAGGAGTTCTTTTCGATAGTTGTCGCCATACTTGGTACTACCATTTCGCCTTATTTATTTTTTTGGCAGGCTACTATGCAAGCAGAAGATATGTCTCACAGTAAAAAAAGAATAGTGGTGGATAAACAAATACTTAGCGATATGAAAACCGACGTAAATATTGGGATGTTCTTATCAAACTTAGTTATGTTTTTTATTATTCTTACAACAGGTAGCGTATTGTACAACGCAGGTATCAGACAAATTGATACTGTAGATCAAGCTGCAAAAGCATTAGAGCCTTTAACTGGAAAACTAACCTATTTAATTTTTGCAATAGGTGTTTTAGGAACCGGACTTTTAGCAGTACCTGTATTAGCAGGTTCGCAATCTTATATGCTTGCAGAAACATTCGGTTGGGAGGCAGGGCTTGACAAAAAATTTCCACAAGCAAAGGCATTTTATCTTTCAATTATTATTTCGTTGCTTGTAGGGTTATCACTTGACTTTTTAGGAATTAGTCCAATAAAAGCCCTATTTTTTACTGCAATAGCTTATGGACTTACAGCCCCCATTCTAATTGCCATCATTCTTCATATTGGTAACAACAAAGAAATTATGGCCGAAAACACAAACTCAAAAACTTCTAATATTCTTGGGTTTATTACATTGGCTATCATGACAGTTGCAGCCTTTGCATTGATTTACTTTTTAGTTTCAACATAGTTTCACAGACGACTTTTACAGACTGCGAACAACGATAAATAAATACCCGCAATTTAATAATGTCTATTCTTCAATTCTTTAGAAAATAGTCAAAATTCCGAATAACATTTTATATGAACGTGCTGGAGGAACATTCAAATGGTCGCTCCCGTTTTCGTTCGCTTGTGCCACAGACAGATGCCCGGCGGTGGTTGGTTTTCTGCACCAACCATCCTGTGCCGCCACAAATGAAACACACCCGCTGTTTACCGGTGATGTATCTGTAGCCTTTACGATGTCTGCTACATACCAACAGAGACGAGCTAACATAAAATTATAAATACCAGATCGGCTTTTATTGCTGAGCTTAACGATCTGATGTACTTCCGGTAAATTCTCATAAAAATGAACGCAGGTGGACTAAATACATATAAGTAGCAATCTGATATTTTTACTAAAAATTAATGTGTGAATGATACAACTTTTTTCAGGAATTATGTAATGCCCAAACAGATATAAATGCCCAATTTTAGAAACAAAACGCATTGTATATTTCTTTTTAAACTTTAAAAGTAAGATGTGAAAATAGCCACTACAATACTGGAAGAAATGGGCAAATGATATTAGAAGAAATAAGTCTAAAGTTAAATGAAAAATGAAAGTAGCCGTATTCAGCACAAAATATTACGAAAGGGAATACCTCAACAAATTCAATACAGGGGGTAAACACCAGTTAACTTATTTCGACAATGCTTTAACCACCGACACCATCAATTTAACCATTGGGTTTGATGCTGTATGTGTATTGCTCACCGATAAAATTGATGAAGCAATCGTTGATAAACTATCCGCCAACAGTATTCAATTAATTGACCTCAGGAGTGCAGGCTACGATAATGTAGATATTGCAGCAGCCACAAAAAGGAATATAAAAGTAATGAGAGTGCCTGCCTATTCACCACATGCTATCGCAGAACATGCCGTTGCACTCATACTCACGCTCGACAGAAAAACGCACAAAGCTTATAACAGGGTAAGGGAAAATAATTTTACCCTCAATAACCTGATGGGCTTTAATCTTTCCGGAAAAACAGTAGGTGTAGTTGGCACCGGAAAAATTGGCAGAGCGTTCTGTAATATTGTGCTGGGCTTTGGCTGCAAAGTGATTGCCTATGACATAAAAGAATCTGCTGCCATGATAGAAAAAGGTATTGAGTATAAAAACTTTGACAATCTGTTGCAGGTATCAGATATCATTTCTATTCACTGTCCGCTTACAGAACAAACGCATCATCTTTTTAACAGTATTGCTTTTGCCAAAATGAAAGTAGGCGCAATGCTGATCAATACCAGCCGGGGCGCCGTCATCAAAACGTCTCACGCAGTGGAAGCATTAAAGAGGCGGCAATTGGGGTACCTTGGTATTGATGTGTATGAAGGAGAAGAAAACTTATTTTTCAAAGATCTGTCGCAGACAATTGTAGAGGATGACCTGATAGAAAGATTGATGTCGTTTAACAATGTACTCATTACTCCACACCAGGCTTTTTTCACCAAAGAAGCAGTAGAACAAATTGCCATTACTACCCTACAAAATTTCACTGATTTTGAAAAAGGGATACCGTTGGAGAATGAGGTTAAAATTGAAAAAATAAAACATTTAACTACAGCATAAATAAAAATCAAATCAAATGACTCATGTTAAACAATTATCAATACGCTAAATGATACTGGTAAATTCTAATAACATGAGTCGGAAAAAAATTAAAATAAAATTTAACACATGACAGCATATAAATTATTAGAAGCAACACAAGTAGGTTCAACTTCATTATTAAACCATATCGTAATGGCACCAATGACAAGGTGCAGGGCCATAGGAAATATACCCAACGATTTAATGGCAACCTACTATGAGCAACGTTCGGCAGCCGGGTTAATGATAACTGAAGGTACTTCACCATCTCCCAATGGATTGGGATACGCAAGAATACCAGGAATATTCAGTACAGAACAAACTGAAGGCTGGAAAAAAATAACCAATGCCGCACACGGAAATGGCGGAAAAATATTTGTTCAGTTGATGCATACCGGAAGAATAAGCCATCCACTAAACATGCCCGAAGGATCTGCGATCATTGCTCCTTCAGCTATAAAAGCTGCCGGGCAAATGTGGACAGATGCAAAACAGTTACAGGATTTTGTGGTGCCAAAAGAAATGACCATACATGACATTGTAAAAACAAAAATGGAATTTGTTGCTACTGCGGAAAATGCGATGGCTGCAAGGTTTGATGGGGTAGAATTACATGGAGCTAATGGTTATTTGTTGGAAGAATTTCTATCTCCCGTAAGCAATATCCGCTCAGACAATTATGGCGGAAGTACTGAAAATCGCTGCCGCTTTGTACTTGAAGTGGTTGAAGCCGTTGCCATAGCGATTGGAAAAGAAAATACGGGTATTCGTTTATCGCCTTATGGTACAGCAAGTGATATGCCGCATTATCCGGAAATAGAAGTCACCTACGATTACCTGTCTACACAATTAAATAAGCTGGGTATCGCTTATATTCATTTGGTTGACCACAGTGCAATGGGGGCTCCTGTAGTACCAATTAAAATAAAAAATATGATTCGTAAAAATTTCAACAACAGCATTATTCTTTGTGGAGGCTACGATAAAGAAAGCGCAGAAACCGCCATCAATAATGGACTTGCAAACCTTATTGCATTTGGTCGCCCATTTATAAATAATCCTGATTTGGTTGAAAGGCTGGCAAATGACTGGCCTTTATCCAATGAACTGATCATGGATCTATTTTATAGTGCAGGTGATAAAGGTTACACTGATTACCCGATACATCAGGGACAAGTCATAAACGTACAACAATGATGCAACAAACGGCCTGGCTTTTTTTATTGGCAATACCTATTGCCTGTGTAGCATGGACGGTAACACATGAGGAAGTATTCAGGGAGCCAAGGCAATATTGCAGCAACCGATGTAAAACCGGCAAAACATTGCTTGAAAGAAAATTCTTTTACCTCTTTACATGTGAGTATTGCTTTAGCCATTATGTAACAGTGGCATTTCTGTTTTTAACCAATTATAAACTGCTGATGAATGACTGGCGAGGCTACCTTATTGCGGGTTTTGCATTGGTTTGGATAGCCAACGTTTATATGAGTATATTCAGTCTATTACGACAGGCTATTAAAAAAGAAAAAACGGAAATTGAATGTATGGTAGAAGGAAGTAAGACTAATAGTATTACCGAAAATAAAACGTAAAATACCGAGGGTATTTATTGATTACTATAAAGTTTTAGAAATAGAAAAAACAGCGACGGAGGCTGATATTAAAAAAGCGTACCGCAAACTGGCAAGAAAACTACACCCCGACCTTAACCCAAATGACAAAGAAGCCAACAAAAAATTTCAGGCAATAAATGAAGCCAACGAAGTATTAAGCGACCCGGAAAAAAGAAAGAAGTATGACCTTCATGGTAAAGACTGGCAACATGCAGAACAATATGAACAACAAGCACAACAACGACGCTCAAGGCCGGGAGGACAAGAATTTACAGGTGCTGACGAAGGAGATTTCTCCAGTTTTTTTGAATCTATGTTTGGCGGATCAGACCGTCGCAGGCAAACGCAATATCGTGGACAGGATTACAATGCAGAACTTACACTCAGCCTCATTGATGCAATGGAAACCCACCAGCAAACCCTTACGGTAAATGGTAAAAACATCCGCATTACTATACCGGCAGGTGTAGAAAACGGACAGGTGATAAAATTAAAAGGTTACGGCTCACCGGGTGCAAATGGCGGCCCGGCTGGTGATTTATACATTACATTTAATATTAGCCCTCATCCTGATTTTAAGCGGCGGGGCAATGATTTATTTACAAACGCTACCATCAATTTATACACCGCTTTGCTCGGTGGAGAAACTACCATTGAAACGCTGAAGGGAAAAGTGAAATTAAAAGTAAATCCTGAAACCCAGTATGGCACTAAGATCCGGCTGAAGGGAAAAGGTTTTCCGGTTTACAAAAAAGATGGTGAATCCGGTGACCTTTATGTTACCTACCAAATACAATTACCTGCAAACCTTTCAGAGCAACAAAAAATATTATTCACCGAATTATCTAACCTTTAATAATGATGGAAGCAGAAAACATGATACCAGTAAATGAATTTTGTATTTACCACAATATAGAACTGTCTTTTATTTATTCCATGAATGAGTCGGGCCTGATTGATATTACCAACATTGAAGAAAATATATTTGTTCCGGCAAGTCAGCTAAAGCAGTTGGAACAATTGATGCGTTTAAACCAGGAATTGGATATTAATGTAGAAGGTATTGAAACCATTGTGTACTTATTGCAACGCATAAAAGATATGCAATTGCATATTGTACACCTTAACAACAGGCTGTCGTTTTATGAAAGTGTATAAAATTGTTGTTGGCTTTTTAGGGCGATCGTTTGCGGTGTGTGAATAATACAACTCTTTTATTTTATTGTACAACAGTTGTGAATATTTAAACCCTCAACTTTACGGAATTACAATGTTTGCTTAAAAAGATGATATGACACCTGAAAATGAAACTTCCACAACAACTCCTGGAATGCCAATTGAATTACCATGGAAAGTTGCAGCTTTACCAACAGGTGAACCTGAAATACCTGGTATAACGCCTGCGGAAATAATTAGCACCACCACGGAAATAAACCCGGATGATTACAATGAATCAGTAAACAATTTACTTGCAAAATATACAAAAACAAAGAGGTAAATATTTAATCAAAACTAACTAAACAATAGCACAATGAAAACAAAGCAAATAGGTATCTGGATGGACCATGCAAGTGCCCACCTGGTGGCACTTACAAGTGGCACCATGGAAACAAAAATAATTGAACCAAAACTTACGCATAAGGAAAAAGAACTTACGCTGCACAAAGGCCAAAAAGCCATGCACCATAAAGAAGAACGAGCAGTTGGTTTATTATGAAGCAATTGCGGCAGAAATTAAACAATATGAAGAAGTGTTGTTATTCGGTCCTACAGACGCAAAAGTTGAATTATTAAATTGATTAAAGGCAGATCATCATTTTGATAAAATTAATATTGAAACCAGGCCTACCGATAAGATGACAGAAAATCAGCAACATGCTTTTGTAAAAAAATATTTTTTTAAGTATGAATAAAACTAACAGAAAAGAAAATGCTCTTTTAAATGATAGCCATTTATCAATACCCCCATTGCTTCATCATCGCAAAATCTTCTTTTGCACAATCAACCGGTGTCATGCCCTGGTAGGATTCCTGCTCTACAATAAAATGTTTGGTACCACCTGCTTTTTTGCCCAAATCGATTACTTCTTTTACCGGTATAATTCCCTTTCCTAAAATAGTACTTTCATATTGACCGCCCATTTCACCCACGGCAACTGTTTTTATTTCATCCTTCACATGCATCAATTCAAAGCGACCTGGATACTGTTTTAAAATATCAACCGCAATACCGCCGGCATGATACATATTGCCAATGTCCAATTGCTGCGCTACCAATGAAGGATCGGTATTTTGCAGAATGATATCAAATAGTTTAACGCCATTTAGCTTCTCGCTAAACTCAAAATCGTGATTGTGATAACCGAATTTCATTCCGGATTTTTTGCAGAGGGCTCCGCTTTTATTGAACATCTCCATAAAACGTTTCAGGTCATCTGCATCCCGGCGGGATGTTGCATCCATCGATGGACTGATTACAAATTGCTGACCGGCAATGGCAGCATCTTCTACTGTATATTTCCACGCATCTGTAAAATCATTAGCTGCCGCATCCCAATGATTTTTATTCATCACCGTATGGCCACTTAACATTTTCATACCCAAGCCATCCAATATTTTTTTAAACTCAATAGCACTGTAGCCATAAAATTTACGATTTACATAATTGGCATGCTCCACATATTTATAACCAATAGCAGCAAGTTTTTGCAAAGTACCCAAGGGGTCCTGCTTCATGTCATCCCTTACGGAATACAATTGAATGCCCATCACAATCTTTGGCTTAGGGCCCGCAAATAACTGATCGGGAAACAAGGCTACACCCGCAATGGCTAGTGAACCTGCTTTTACAAATGTTCTTCTTGAACTTTTCATGACAATCGTTTAAATGGTTTATGATAAATAAAGTAAAACAAAGTTAATGGATGATTCCTATACGGTACTATTCAATTACAAACCACGTATAACTTTCCGGTTCGATGGTTACGTTGATCATAGCGCCATAGTTCCTGCCGAGTTGATACGTTTTCTTACCAAGTCCTTTTTCACTGATTGTTGCAATGGTGGTAAGTCCGGTATAATACAACGGAACTTCAATGGTCCGGGTAATTCTTTCTTTCAATGGATTGTACAACATCATCAAACCTTTCTCTTTTAAAAAAGGATCTACATGCAAAATACCATCCCAATCTCTGCCATCGGCTCTTCTTAAATGGATGATATCTGCATTTAATATAGCACGGTATTTTTTGTACCACGACACAACACTAATTACCGTTTTTTTAGTTGCCTCTGTATCATATAAACGTGGCCCACGATAACAGGCCTGCACACCTGCTCCATAATACTGCACCATCAGTTGTTCATAGTCTTTCAGGTGTTCACTCAAGGGCTCCAGCACAGCATCTTCGCTACCACCCTGGTATTTTGTAAGGGGCACAAATCCCCAACCCATGGAAGGTGTTTTCTCCCAGGTGCCATCAAAGATATTTTGCCGGTTCAGAATTTTTTGCTGCTCTCTTGATAAAGAGAAATTAACCTCCCGATAGCCGATGGCAATTTTGTGCGTACCATCCAAAAAATACCAATCGGGCGCATTGATATAAACGCCCTGCTCATTTAACCAATGATACAATTCCTTCTGAATGTCCATCTGTCGCCATTGGCTATCATCATAATCCTTATGGCCCGGATGGCTCGTAGAAGCGCAAACATCACCCGGATATGGGCCGTCATTTTCCCAGATATCAAACCCGGTTTGCGTAAAGAAATATTTTATTTTATCCCGGTAAGCCAATCCCCACTTGCTTCCAAAACAAGGTGCGTTGCCAAAAAAAGCGCCACCGGGTTTGCCGGTTTTTATATCAATCACATCATCTTCATCACTGATGCGCCTGCTGCTAAATAATGAATAGCCGCCAATCTTTATATTTTTACTATGGGCATAATCGGTCAGGCTTTTCCACTTTGCAATATTCGCCTTCGTGGAATCTTCCATATTGATATGACTGCCAAAACTAAGTATCATTGCCTCATATCCTGTAGACTCACATTGATCAATAGCTGCTTTTACTTCTTCATCGTTTTTGCTTACGAGGTGCATAAAAATTGGGTTCTCAGTTGTCCACGGAGCTATGGTGCGGTACATCTTCCGAATGGCCATACCGCGTCTTTCCCGGTCGTAGCTATCCATTAATAATTCGTGGGTGCGAACCGATTTAAATAACTGCCCGGAAGGCAATGCAACTGCAATCAGCTTTTCCGGATAAATCTCCAGCAAACAAGGTGTTTGATAATTGTAATTCACCTGGGAAGTATAAACCGAATCGGTCTTCCAGTGCGTTGTCTGGTCGCTGATATCATAGCGCATGGCATTGTTAAAGGCATAATTGGTTTCTACATAAATGCCATGCTGCTTTTTCATTTCTTCCGGGCTACCAACCACTGCACTTTCTTCTTCCACCAATGCCAGCATTTCATTCACCACCCGGTTTACTTGTACGGTTGAAGTACCTTTGTTTTCAATCGAAAGCCATTTTACAATGAGTGGTAACCCATCATATAGTTCATAATTTACCTTCACGATGATATCTTTTACAGCAGGTAATATTGACTGAAAGATGAAAGAAAGCATGGTTCCGGTTGGCTGCTTTTTGTTGGTGGCCCAGTTGGATGGCTTCCACTTTATAAAGGATTCAATTGGATTTACCTCATAGCGCAAAAACTGGAAATCATTTTCATCTGTGGTAAATTGATCCACCCATTCCGGCAACAAATAGGCATTTTCTTTTTGGCCTTTTAATCCCCCTATGTTGTAAATTTTTCCATTGATGGTAATGTTGGCCTCCGGCTTTACTGCCCGTAACAATTGCTGCCCGTTACTGAGATTAGTGAAATCAACACATGCTACATTTGGAGCAATTCTAAATGATCTTTTAACAAGACCATTGTACAAAATGATGTCTTTTCGATCTGCATTGCTATAAACGACTGCCTTCTCTACAACTGGTTTTACCAGCCAGTCTGAAGGCGCTTTGCGCTGCTGCGTGGGGGATAATATTGGCAGGGGCCGATTTTGCTGTGCCAGCAATGAAAGGGTTATAAAATTTAAAAAAGTAATACAACAAGTTATTGGAAATAATTTCATCATCAAATAGTTTATCAATCGTGCTATTTAAATATCGTAGATTATAAAGGATAAAGATAATTGTTTGCCCGTTCATTTAAAATATTCAAACACCTGGAATAAATTATTCCTAATTTACACAAACATTCAATTGATCAACCAGGATGAGCAGGATATTTTTTACAATAACGCTTAGCTTTTTATTTAGCTTTTCTTATGGCCAAAGGCTTGCGCAGATTACGCTTAGCAGCAGTGGCAACGCAGATGTTATCACCTTTAAAACAGAAGATGCCATCTATATAAATATCACAAAAGATGGACAAGTAATTGACTGGGGAGTAGAAAGCCTGGCTGGAAGATATTATAATAATCCAGACCGGCTGGACCAATATATGGGCCGGACAGAATACTATGCAGCAACCGACAATGAAGGCTCAAGAGGGAAAATAAAATATGTGGGCAGAACTGCTTTCAATTATTATTCCTCTTACGAAAATGAATTGTTGAAGGGAAAAATCAAAAGTATCGGCAGTATCTATCTTGACTATCATGATGTGTATGCAGACGAAGCCTTAAAAGGTAAAATAAGAAATGCAGGAACGCTTGCTTTCAGCTATTACAGCTCCTTTGATAATGAGGCCTTCAAAGGAAAATTTAAATCCATCGGCAGCTCTAACCTTACTTATTATGCATCATTTGATGACAAGGCTTATATGGGAAAAATAAAAAGTATTGACAGCCAGACGTTCACCTACTATTCATCTTTTGACAGACCTGGATACCGTGGGGCAATGAAGGGGAATTATCAGAATCAATACCTTATCAACGGACTAAAGTATTTACTTCGAAATTGAGCCTGATCCATTTTTAAATCAAGCAACGTGCATTTCAAATTGTTCCTGCGTTTGACGAAATAAATGAAGTAAACACCAACGATAATTAATAACTATCGGATTTGAAATATACTGATCCCGAAATACATTGCTTTACCGGCGCTACTAAAATGAAAAAGCCTAAACCCTTTTGAAAAGGATTTAGGCTTAATTTTCGAATATCAATAATTTCAACTCAAGGGCAAACAATTGTGTTTTAATCGCTGCTTACACACCCAAACTCCAGCCATCTCTATACGTACGTTTTACAAATTGGTTGGCCTCATCAAAATTGGTAATCTTCATATTGGCCCCATCCCAAAGTAATTTGATATTTCTTCCCGGATAATTAATATCCTTACCATTCTTCTTTTGAATATCATAACTACGGATAGCGAGGTTACCCATCAACACACTTTCTGTAAGCGGACCGGCAATATCAAAATGCGAACTTAGATTTTTTGCCTTATCACTGCCATAACCGGCAATGGCTGCTTCTACCCATGCAGCATAGTGACCGCCTTCGCCATTTACTACCCTGGCAATAGTTTTAGGCACCGACACTTCCTTTGTTCGGGAGGTTGGCAACAATTGAGGATTGATGGCATAAGTACCCGCCATCATTTTTCCTTTTGTGCCTAGAAAAAGAATACCGTTACCGCCGTCTCCCATCTGTTCATTTGCACCCAATTCTTCTGGTCTTGAAGGCTGTATGCCACCATCCATCCAATGCAATTCCACATCCGGTTTACCTTCTTTTCCTTTAAACTTTAAGGTGATATGTGAAGCAATCGGACCACTTTCCGGATAATATGCTTTATTCCAGTTTTCAATATATTTTGTAGCTACACTACACTCAGCGCTTTCAGGATAACCAAGGCCCAACACCGCAAATGCAGGCGACATAATATGACAGGCCATATCGCCCAATGCGCCGGTACCATAATCCCACCAGCCACGCCAGTTAAACGGTAAGATGCCTTCAAAATAGTTTGTTTTTGGCGCAGTGCCCAACCATAAATCAAAATCAAGTCCCGAAGGTATTGGTGAAATATTGGTGGGCCTTCCTACACCCTGCGGCCAGATTGGACGATCCGTATAACAATAAACGGTATGTACATCTCCGATGATTCCAGCCTGGTACCATTCCTGCAACTGGCGAACACCATCGCCTGAAGAACCCTGGTTGCCCATTTGCGTAACCACCTTATACTGATGAGTCGCTTTTGTCAACATCCGGGCCTCATAAATATCATGCGTAAGTGGCTTTTGCACATACACATGTTTGTTCAGTTGCATGGCAGCCATTGCAGCCACCGCATGTGTGTGATCTGGTGTAGAAACCGATACCGCATCTATTGATTTACTTTCTTTGCTCAGCATCTCTCTAAAGTCTTTATAGTACTTTGCCTTCGGGAATTTTTTACGTGTTTCAACACTCTGGCGGTCATCTACATCGCATAAAAATCCAATGTCTGCTTTTCCTGTTTGAAAGAAACTAGCGAGATCACTGGACCCTTTTCCTCCGGCACCAATACCGGCTACTACCAAACGGTCGCTGGGGGCTACAAAGCCACGGCCCAACACATGGCGTGGTACAATAAAAAAGCCGGCCGAAGCCAATGCTGAATTCCGGAGAAAACTTCGCCGGGATTTTTGTTGATTCGTTTTACTTTTCATGAAATAGTGCTACTCGTTTTTATGGTGATTAAAAAATTTACGGGCAAACGATGCAAATGATTGAAATAAAGAGTCCGGCATTTACACGACTACAAACCTGGCAATTGCTTACAAATTAAGTCATGTTTCAATAATACACAATTTTTAAAATTTGATGAAAGTTAAATTTGATGAAAGTTATTGAATTTACATTGTTGCTAATTACACTTGCGCATTAGGAATGGTACGAGCTTCCCGTATGGCAGTTATAAATACCTTCATTTTCCTTTGGTAAACTTCATCGTTTTTTTTCTATTTGAATATTCCAGTCAATTGCAGCTAACCTGTTTTTTATTCTGTTCAATGTAATATAGATAGCTTGTTCATCCGGTAAAGCACCGTACAATAAATTTTTAAAATCACTATTGTAAACCATTTTTAGTTCCTTCCATACGTTTTCCAAATCGTTAAATACCAGAGCTTCATTAGGGTGATAAATTAACCATTCATTCGAATTTCTATAGCTGGTAACATCATCATTGGCGACTTTCAATAACATAGATGAAAATGCATTAGAATCGATGAAGTCGGAAAATTCTTTTTGTTGCAATAGCTGGTGCAAATCGTAGGTATGTCTTACTTTTTTCTTTAAATCACCGATCGCATTTTCTCCGTATGAAAACCTTACCAGGCTCATTATCTTTTCGCAGATCGTTCTTGTTGGCTCTAAAACAAACAGTTCAAAAGGCAATAACCCATTTGCTTCGGCTAAAGCCTTTTGCCCGTTGTTTAACATCATACTACCAACAAAAGAACTAACTGTCTTTGTTGTATATGGTTCAAAATATCCAAGCCATGTAGCCTCCACTACAATTACATCTCTCACTTGTCCATAATCTCCCTCAAAATGCTTTGCATAACTGTGTGCTGTTTTACGGTTCATACCCATTTTTTGTGTTAGCCCTTCTATTGCTACCTCTGGTAATACCGATTCTACAACCCTACTAATTTTTTTTATCTTATTGCTTAGTTGGTTGTTTGACTCTCCTTCATGTCTTATTACCACCAGGTCGATATCTTCTGAAAATCGCTCTATCATATCATAGCATTTAGCCAATGCTGTTCCACCTTTAAATACCGTGGTTTTTCCTATTTCGTTATTGAAAATAGAATGCAGCGCATACGTTACCCAATAATCTTTTTCTACATAAATTGCTTTTATGCCGATTGAATCGGCGGTAAATTTCACAGCTTTGATAAAGGCAATTTTGTCCTGATGTAGGGTCATTTTAAATTCCATTTTTTGATAGTTGATAACTCTGATTCCTTTACTTTCAATTTGTAAAATGTAGATGGATTTAAACTGTTTCTAAGAGGTTCTAAATTAAATTTATTCCCAAATCTATCTTCAACAATAGCACCCAACAATGCCCTAACTCTTGGCGGGTAATGCAAGGCATACTCAATTAAACTTTGGATAGCTATTTTATCAAATTTGGCCATTTTGCCAGCCAATATTCTAATGGCCTGCGCTGTAGATGTATCAGCAATATTTCTTATATCCTTAATGGCATCTAAAATACCTAACAGTTGATAATTTTCATCTGTGATATCTATATACGATTTTACGGTACTTGTTTTAAGCCATCCTTTTTCTATTTTGCGTCGGCTTCTATTAGTGGCTATTTTTATTCTGAAATAATTTTGACTAGTAAGATTCAGTTGGTTGTACAATTCACCACCTGTAACGTAGCCAACCCGTTTATTATCTTTAAATAAAAAATTAGTTAGTAACGCATTGTAGTCCGGACCCAATGGGCCAAAAACAGTCATTTCAGGTTTGTAAAAAACACCTTTAGATACTTTTCTAATTGTACCTTTTTTTTGCATCCGCTCCAATGCCTTGGCTGCGGTAAAAAAATCATCGGCATCAATCCCCAAATCGGCATAGCCAAAAGGCTGGCTTTCGGGTATTGTTTCGATTTTGTTCCGTATTTGTTCCGCCACTGTCATAAGGCAAATGTAGTACTTTAGAGTAAAATGTCAAGTTTTTGGTGCAGAAAACTTGACATTTTATCTATTTCCACACAGTCAAGTGTACTTTTCTATAACAGATTGGGGAAGAGAAAATATCAACCTCATGCAACAAAGCGTATCTGTTGATAAAGCTGCTGCGAAGAACAAAGAAATACGAAACAGGCTGGAAGCAATTGATAAAAAATTACGTCAAATCCTTTTTGATACTGGGCCCAAAAAAGCAAATTGACGTACGCCTTCAAATGAAGCATCAAATACACAAATTTAAATACTGGAATTTCCGACAATCGAAATTTCGACAGCAGTTTCAGCCACCCCAATTCATTTGAATTCACAATTTGATTACAGTGCTATTATCCGATCACAACTTCAATAAATCCTGAAACAACGCATTCGCTTTTTGCCGGTTTGCAATTATCTGCGGGTTAAACTTTTGTTCATTTTTAGTTTCAAACAGTTGTAGCAGCAATCCCATTTCGGCCTTGCGCAATTCGATGTATTGCAGTAATAACTCAGCCTTTTTATGAGATGCAGGCGAAATATTCATTTTCTTTGTACTGCTAATTACCACCGTTGCTTCAGCCAATTTTGGCAAACCGATCTCCTTAATCTGTTTTAATTGTTGATCATTGGAGATCGTATTGTCATTCACGGTAGAATCTACGAGTTGATTCAATTCATCAAATTTGGTAAGCTTTGCAATGAAACGATCATTGTCTTCATAAACACCTGCGTTGATAGCATTGAGTATTTCGGCCCGTTCTGTTGAAGGTAATTTATGCTGCTCTAAATAGGCGAATGCGGTAACAATACTTATGACAATAACCAGCGGTAAAACCCATTGTACTTTTTGTTGTTCCTTTTCTTTATTTATTGCAAAAAGGTAACCCAATCCAATGATGAATCCACTTAGTAATCCGCCAACATGAGCAGCATTGTCTACCCCGCTTTTCATTCCAAAAGCTAAATTGAAAACAATAAAAATACCAATGCTCTGCAACAGTGCCATACGAACTGCTTTTGGTATCAGGTTGCTAACGAGCAGGGCAAAAAATAAACCATACAAACCAAAAACGGCGCCTGATGCCCCGGCACTATTTACAGTATCGGTATGCCACCACAAACTGATAACGCTGGCCAATAAACCCGTACACAAATAGGCCGTGATATATCTTGCTTTACCAAGCATTGGTTCCAGATAAACCCCCACGGTATACAAGCAATACATGTTCATTGCCAGGTGAATGATACCGAAATGAATGAATGTGCACGTAATTAACCGCCACCAGTCGCCACTCAAGGTTAATGGAGAAAAGTTGCTTCCCCATTTCATATGCACATAACCATTGGCTTCAAAAATACCGGCACCGTTTACCGCCATTAAAACAAACACCAATATATTGATTGCCATAATTGCATAAGTAGCATACAGGTTGCTCCCTGTTAAATTCATGGCCTTGTCTACGGCTGCAGCCGCTTCCTGCTCCCTTGCTGCTGTTTGTATGGTGGCCTCCCGTAATGATGCGATGGCTGCTTTATTATTTTCAACTGTAATTGCATCCCCCGCATTACCCACGGCTTCAAATGCATTGATAAAAGCGGTTGTATTCTTCTTATTGATACCGGTGATATCTGCCACTTCATTGTTTACCATCACACTTTTAACGAGTAAAATATCGCCCTCAATCGTGCATACGATTTGTTGTCCCCTGGTCTTCCAGTTTTTGGGAGTAGCTGCTACCAGTGTATTTTCGACAGCAAATAAAATTGCCCAGTCTAGTTGTTGCATAGCCTGGTAAGACTTAGCCAGCGCTGTTTCGGCATCCATACTAGGGAGGGTAAGCGATTGTTTGTGTTGAGGCATAGAATAATTTGCAGCAATATGATTTATTATTATGAGATTGCCAAAATGAGTGATGTTTTTTTGGGTGAAAGAATTGAAGTCGCCTACAATGGATAACACATGGATAATTAAAAAGGAATATACACCCGAAATGATTGTACTAAAATTGAAGTGTATTTTTAGCGAGATAGATTTGGTTTCATTTAACGAAATACGCTGACTGGCAAATTGCGTGAATCAGAAGTTTTAAAAATCTTCCTCAATCGGCATTTCGGCTGGCTTGCGGGCATCTGTAAGGATACTCTCACATGGTAAGGAAATCCCTCCAGCCCAAATGAATTCGTAAAGGCCTTTTCGAATTTCTCTTTAAGGAATTTTATGGGTTAGTTCTTCCCTTTTACAGCTTTATCAAAATCACTTTTCAATAATTTATCCTGCACAATGCTATACTTTTCAAATTGTTTTTCCGCCAATGCCAATGCAACTTCATGGGTTACGCTGCCTGCATCTTTTAAAATTACTTTTTCATTGAACTGAAGAAACGCATCCAGTTTTTTTATCCAGTCTTTCATATACATCACAATGCCTCTGTCTGCCTGCAATTCAGCAAAATCCAAATACATGGTTACAATCCGGTTCAAGCTGTTCAATTCTTTTTCGTTCAAATAATTTTTTGCGATACCCACATCCGTTTTCCTGATTTTTAGTTGCGGTGCATTTTTTAGGTGGTAAGCCCCCTGTTTTCTTTGGTGCTGTCAACCCGTGATGAAACAAGTTCGGCTGCGGTTTGCCCGGTAATCGCCCTCCCGATAGCTATGCCATATGCGTCAAGCTAAGGTTATTACCCCTCATTTTTTACCACATCATATTAATACTGAAAATTAGTGCAACAGTATTTACGCCAGCGGCGTAACCTGTTTGTAGCTTCGCTAATTCATCAATGCAAACCCTGCGCCAGCGGCGCAGCCTGATAATCTGGGTAATGCAGAAAAACGCAGGGTTGCCCCGCTGGGCAAATGTGGTTTATGTTAAAATTTTCTACAAACCAGTTACGCCGCTGGCGTAAAAATACCAATAGTAAAACTTCTTGAAACCTTTTCCACCTATATGTTATAGCTATATAATTAAAAATTTAACTTGACGCCAATGCGATAGCTATGCGGGAGCAATTTATTTTGAACAGTGGCATAAAAAGTTTTGGTGGTATCGGTATCCTTGCTATAGTCGGCGCTGCAAGAAGAATAGATGTCCGTTATTTTTTGATAAAATCTACGCTCGCTGCTGCGTATATCCTGGATACCGGCAAGCTGTTCTTCAAAGTAGTCTTTACCAAAAATATTATTTGAGTTTTTCAAGCGTTCATCATCCATTGTAAAACCTTTGATGACGTATTCCTTCAATCGTTCTGTGGCCCAAATGCGAAATGCTGTTGCTTGTGAGCTGTTTACTCTGTAACCCACGGAAATAATGGCATCAAGGTTATAGTACTCAACAGGTCGGGAAACCTGTCTGTTACCTTCAGTTTGAACTTGTGCAATTTTTGCACAAGTTGCTTCTTTATCCAGTTGTAAATATTGATTAAGTGTTTGGTTACAACACTTCTATCCACCCAAAACAAATCGGCAATTTTTTGTTGCGTGAGCCAAATGGTTTCATTCTGCAAATAAATTTCCACCTTCACCTTTCCATTGGGTGTGGTGTAAAGTAGTATTTCGTTAAAGCCGTCTGCAGCTGTTTTTATTTTCTTTGCCATCTTTTTAATTGTTAATTGTTAATGTGGTTTGCTGCTGTTTCATTAACCATTAATAATTTATCATTAACAATTATTCTTATTGCCCAAAGCAATTTGTTTTGCACTACTTTAAAAAACTCAATAGTCTTTTCGTCTTTTGCATCGTAGTCAATGCTGGTGGTGTAGATGTCTTTTATTTTTTGATAGAAGAACCGTTCCGAAATCCGTATTTCCCGAATGCGTTCCTGCAATTCGTTGAAATAGTTCATGGAGTTGCCACTTTTAAAACGGTCATCGTTTAGGGCAAAACCTTTGATGATGTATTCCTTTAATCGCTGTGTTGCCCAAATTCTAAACTGAGTGCCTTGTGGCGATTTTACTCGGTAACCAACCGAAATAATTACA
>JBBQKO010000043.1:0-20791 GCA_038327005.1 Chitinophagales bacterium
CGATCGGATGTGGTAGTAACAAGTGGTCTGATATACCGACAACGTCCGGGTCCCGGTCAGTCCTCAACGACCGAAATCGGGAGCGAATATTTGGGGCACAATCCCAGTTTGCGTAATTATTTCTACATAATAAATTTCATACAAAATATCCAACAAAATGAAAAGTAATAGTCTGATTTTACTGTCGGTAATATTGATACTGTTTTCTTCCTGTAGTGAGCCAACTTCAAAAGAACAGGTAGTAAAAGTAAAGCAACGAAATCCTCCTCCTGCAAAAGGATTCCATCTTGCCAAAGCAAAACAATGGCTTACACAAAATGACAGTATCGGCAACAAAAGCTTAAAAAATATTGTACTGGCTGTCAATAGAACGGATGCTGAAAATTTTTCAACAATTGATTCGGTGATTGTTCCCAATGATTTGTCCGGCGATCTTGAATATTATCTTCCTTTCCCACTGAGTGTTCCTGCTATCAGGCAGATCAATAAAATTATCTTCTTTTCTTATCCTGCGCAAGCATTTGCAGCCTACGAAAATGGCGAACTTGTTTATACAGGCCCGGTTAATATGGGGCGTAAAAAAGATCCCACGCCAACCGGTCTTTTTTTCGCCAACTGGAAAGCAGAAAAAACCAACAGCACGTTCAATGACGAGTGGGAATTACGCTGGAATGTGAACATTGAGAATAAGCTGGGAGTAGGCTGGCACCAGTATAGTTTGCCCGGTTACCCTGCTTCCCATTCCTGCCTGAGACTACAGGAAAATGATGCCCGTAGGTTGTATAAATGGGCCGATGAGTGGGTGTTGAAAAATGATGAAAATGTTACGCTACAGGGCACGCCGGTAATCGTTTTTGGCAGTTATAATTTTGATGCGCCAAAGCCCTGGCTTCAACTAGTTGCAAATGCCGCAGCCCTTGATATTTCCGCAGATGAACTCGAAACGATCACGAAGCCTTTTTTAACTGATATTATAAAATGGCAGGATAAAAGGCAGGCGGTGGGTAAAAAATAGCTGATTCATTTTATTTTGATAAAAGGGTGTTGTAATTATATAAGATAGCTCAGGAATAAAGGCTTTTGTGCAATTGTTGATACAGGATACCTGGTTTGTAGATTAAAAAACGTCCGAATAATCTTCTTGTTTTTTTATTGATTTCGGCCAAAATTGTTTTGTAAAAAATGTTGCTTGCATTTAATGACTAATTTTGCCTCTATATTTTTATGCTATGCTCTCCGAAGATGAAATGCAGCAAAGCTGGCTGAAATTGAAGGCTACCTTGATGGAACGATTGGGAAAACAACCTGATCTGGAGGCTATTTTACTCTTTATTGGAATACGTGAATCCGGCCTGCCACCCAAGCAATTTACCGAAACGGAAATCTATAATTTAAAACAAATTGCGGTGAGTACAATCCTTGTTCCGGCAAGATATTATGAACTGATATGGGTGGATGATTTTGGTTGGCCAAATTTCAAGCAACTAAAGCGAGAACCAACAATGACCGAGCCCGAACGGGAAAAGTTTTTACAACCTTATGTGATCTTGTATGCAGAGAAGCATCGGCTGATATAAGTGATGAGTGATGAGTGATGAGTGATGAGTGCATGTCCTTTTTTGGATAGCTTTTTTGCTACCGCAATTCATCCTCAGGTTATCTTCGTTTAAGTCCAGGCAATTTTACAAAATATGAAACTCAAATAGGTCCACAAGAAAATAAATAAAATGTGAACCGTAGTTTCAAAAGTCTTGCCTTTCCAAAGTTTGGATGAATAGCCAAAAAACTGAATGAACAATCTGATCATCCAAAACACACCCAGTCCAAAACAAATTCTCTTTCCTAAGCTGGTTTCAATTAATTCTTTCGAAGAAGTGAGGCACAAAATTCCCATAAGCAGTACAACAAGTGCAATAAAAAAAGTGTGAACGTACATCATTTGTTTGTTCACCAGACTCATGTTACTCATTTCTTTTTTCCAATTAAATTGCTTCGGAAAACCTATGTGAATAATTGCCAGTAAGATTAAAACGTAACCGATTGCTTTAAGATGTGGCTCCATATTTTGTTACCGTAAATGTTGAAATAAATGGGGTTATTTTTTGTTCCGTCTTTAATGACAACTCTGCCGATTGAAAAATTTTAAGCCAGGTTGCTTTTGAATAAAAATGCAGAAAGCCAATATTGTACGCTAAAAAGTTTGTGACATTCCGTAAATGCTCGGTCACAATAATTTGCCCGGCAGGCTTTACAATTCTCTTTAATTCTCTGAAAAAGTTTATCCGTTCCTGTTCATCTCTAATTTCATGGGCTGCAAAAATCAGGAATATCTGGTCTGCTGAATTATCGGCCAATGGTAAGTTAGTGGTGGTTACAGATATAGTATTTGGAAAAGGGGGATAGGCTTTTCTTGCTCTTTTTATGGAAATTTCGGTATGTTTTTTTGGGTCGTAAAAGTCAACTACCACAAGTACCGGGTCGGGAAATTTCTCTTTTAATAAAATACTTGTTTCGTCAAAACCTGCATTGATATTAATGAGTAGACGATCCGCCTTTTTGTTAGAAGGATCTATCCAATTCAGTTTGTAAAGGTCTGATAAGTCATAAACATAAAAGGAAACACCTAGTGAAACAGACATTGGTAAAAATACCAACGAGCTCAATACCAGTAGATATATTCCGATAGTTGAATTGGTAAATCTTGTTAGCAATAATAGCAGTAATATTACCAGCAATGCCCACACATAAAATTGCCAATTGAAACGAATAATATTCCAAACTCCCTGGAAAGGTTTTCTCATTTTTTCCATTGTTCTGTTTTGCCTTTTTTCCAAAAATAGGGAATGTCTTTAATTACAAATGCGTTTGCTAAAATAGCACCGGTTAGGTTTAATGAGTTCAGAAAGGAAACATGCTGTTCTGCTATTCGTATTCGAGTGGGCGTCCAGTTTTCTCGAACGCCTTCAATGATGAGTACTTTTTTGGTTGCAGCATTGTAAGTAAAGGTAAAAGGCAAAGGACCTGCAAATCGCCTGGCTTCTTTCCAGTCTGCAAAGGGCGAATTGAGCGGTAGTGAAATTGCTTCATCTGTATTTTCAACTACTATTTTGAAAGCTGATTGTATGGATTGTACTGTAGTTGTTTTATTTTTTACAGTTTGTGTAATGTCGGTGGTTGTGTATTTGTAATGCGTAAAAATATTTCCAAGGAATTCCATTTTCTTTTGGTCTGTTTCCGATTTGAGAATGTATAGTCCTCTCAGCCTTTTCCCTGCTGTGTTTGTGTAACGGACAAATATGCGATAGCCAATTAAAAAGAAATCATTGCCAAAAAATTTTGGGAAGCCCTTTGGTCTCAATCCGGTTGTTTCAACCATCGCCACAGCAGCAAATGCCCACTTGTCATTGAACGTGTCCAATTCCAAACATTCAGGAATCAGATCCTGTAATTGTTCTTTTGCAATAGCAAATGTCAGTACGGTTGAACTTTTAAAAAAAGCTTCAACTGCAAAGGGATGATTTTTTAGAAATGAAAACATATTAAGTTTGTTGGCCGGTTTTTTTATTCAGGACAAATTCGTTGAAGTACACAATCAGTATAAATACAAATGCAAATATAGCGTTGGCCCTACCCTTAAGTAACAAGTGAGGAACAAGCATATATTCAAGTAGGTTCATGATTGCAACAATTACAATTTGAGTGATGGCATTCAATCTTGTTTTAATGGCACTTACAATCCAAATGGCCATCACAATTTCTGAACAGCCGATGGCGAGATGGTCAAAAAGCGTGAATAGGTTTCGCTTAAAATTTCAGCCACTATTTGTTGGTGTTGCGGAACAAGATTTAAGACTTTACAAACAAGTCCGTTAATCAACCAAACGGCTGCAAGGCAAAAGCTGATAAATTTATGAGTTGCTTTATCTGTCATATTTTAAAGGGTGCTTAACTAAGCCGTTAACTACTATTTTCTTTTTGGCTTTGGATTGTTTTTTATCCAACTTTTTTAAACCCTGTTATACAATGTAAAAGTTTGTAAAATTTCCCATTGGCCTCCGTTCTTTTGTTTAATTTAGGTGGTATTATGCGCTCAACTCGTTTTGAAACCAGGCTCCAAAAAAGAAATAAAGCGTTCGTATAATTCCAAGTGCCAACATGATTTTTGCATGGTTCCGGGTTGGTTCATTATACATTTTCATTTTTTTTCCGCTACTAAGTGTTTTGTAGGCAAAAAGTGTTGCAAGTCCTATAATGATGCCAACGTATGGTAACAATAGGGTTAACAGATATTGAGCAATTATCCAACTGCTTTCCAAATGCAAAGGAACGTAGCTTTTAGTATCCTTACTTTTTTTAGACAAATCCGGTATTGCTATTTTTCTTTCAGATAATAGTTGGTGAGCAAGCGCCTGGTCAAGATGGTTCCAATCGTTTCGATTATTTAATACTTCTATTAGTTCGGTATCGGAGAAGGAAAAGAGATAATAGTTTGGATCGATATCAGTCAATTGAATCTGAGCCTGACTTAATAAAATGGTATTTAATTCTTCAAAACGTTCTTCCGGTATTTTTACAGCAATCATGGGGTCCTGAGATTCGCCGGTATAAATTTTATCAAGCAGATCTTTTTCGAAATCAATTTTAAATTCAATCCCCCGATTTTCAAGAAGACTGATAAGTTCCTGCGCTTCCTGTTGGGAATGAAATCTGGAAAATGTTAGTAATTCAGACATAGGTTGGTGTATCAATAATTTAGTGCCTGATAAACATAGTGTATTTTCCAAACCTTCCATTATAATTTATATGGTTATTTTTTGCTAATACCGTAGACTTTTTCCTTTAAACAGGCAATGCTTTTGTAAGGAAAACTTTCGTTGGCTAATAGCTTCATGTAGGTAATTATGCCGACTTCTGTATTGGAGAAAATAGCAATCCATCATGGATACATTCCTGAATATATGCAGATACAGCCCGAAGTGATTCTTTTGTAAAACGGGGGAAATTTTCCAATATTTTAGTTTCTCCTCATCCCAGGGTGAGTAAACCAACATTATGTTCAACGGATATACGTGTGCCTTTAATTGCAGGTTTCCCTGGCAGTATCGCTTTATCTGATACGATAGGATCTCTCCAGTTCATAAATTGAATTTAACGAATTCCAAATTGAGTAATAGTGCTTTTTAACTGTATTATTACTTTCCCTAGGTTCTAAGCTATCACATACCAGGCAGGCTAAGTATCGGTTTATATACAGCTTGTAGTGAACGTAAAAAAAAGTAATTTATAAATCCAAATTAATCACAGTAAGTTTAAACTTACATGACGATAGTCATTTTTTTTCATGCGACTAATCATAGTTGCCTTGCCATTGTTTTATTAATATTGGTACTCTATAAAAGCCTCGTGATATGAAAAAATATGTTGCTGTTTTTGCAGGTCTGTTTGTTTTATGTTTGCCGCTTATCAGTATGGCACACCCTGGTCATGGCGAATATGGAGGTTATACCATTACCCACTATTTTAGTGAACCCATGCATGCCATTGTAACGGCGGTGGTTTTATTCCTGGTAATTGTTTTTATCCGGAACCTTCGCAGAAAAAGGCAGCCCAGGGAAAATAACTGATCATGCATGAACTATCCATTGTAATGGGCATCATAGATATTGCACAGCAACAGGCGGACCAGGCAAATGCCAGCATCATTGATGAAATAAAAATGGACATTGGTTGCCTGAGTACGGTAGAGATGAATGCATTTGAATTTTCGTGGAGCCAGGGCGTAAAGGAAACCATTCTTGAAGGTGCGGTTAAAAAGATCAACCGGATAAAAGGGAAAGCCCAGTGCATTGATTGCGATGAAATATTTGAGATTGAGAATTTATATGATCCCTGTCCGCTATGCGGTAAGCATCTGCTGGTGATTTTGGAAGGGAAGGAACTAAGGGTGAAGTCGTTGGTGGTGAGTGGGAGCCGCCCGGCAGCCCCCTCTAACTCCTCCGGGCGGGGGGATTGAAATGCACACTTCAAAATATCCGGCATGGAGCGATATGGCGAGGTAATTATAGAAGTGCATTAAAATAATATTCTTATGGCAACTGTTTCTCTAAATAGAAATAAAAAAGTAACATTATAAACGCTCAACAATAAATCAACCATTATGTGTGCCACTTGCGGATGCGATGCCAACGGAAATGTTACGATGCATGAGCCGGGTCTTCAACACGATCACCCACATGATCTTCAGCAAAACCATGCGGATCATCACCATAAAAAAATAGTGGATGTAGAACAGGATATACTGCATGAAAATAATTTGTTGGCCGAAAGAAACCGTGGTTATTTTGATGCTAAAAATATCCTGGCACTGAACCTGGTTAGTTCTCCGGGGTCGGGCAAAACATCCTTGCTTGAAAAAACGCTGACAGACATGAAAGGCGAATTGGAATTTGCGGTGATTGAAGGCGATCAGCAAACGACCAATGATGCAGACCGCATTCATGCCACTGGTACCAAAGTGGTACAAATCAATACCGGCAAGGGCTGCCACCTGGATGCACATATGGTGTTACATGCGGTGCAGGGCATGAAGCCAAAGGCAGACAGCGTGCTGTTCATCGAAAATGTTGGCAACCTCGTTTGCCCTGCCATGTTCGATTTGGGTGAAAAAGAAAGAGTGGTGATCATCAGTGTAACCGAAGGGGATGATAAGCCATTAAAGTATCCGGATATGTTTAATTCTTCCACACTTTGTATCATCAATAAAATTGACCTGTTGCCTTATGTGCCTTTTGATATCGAAAAGGTAAAAGCCAACGCTAAAAAAGTAAATCATAAACTGGAGATCATAGATCTGAGTTGCACCAGCGGCGTAGGAATGCAACAATGGTACGATTGGTTAAAATCAAAAGTATTGGCACCTGAACCTGCCTGATATACCGTGGTCAACACAGCGGTCGGTACCGCAGGTCAGACCGCTGACATTGTAACTTACAAGGAGTTCAGACCGCTGGTACTAAGACAAAGGTCAGTACCAAAGCCAAGACCTATCATAAAAAATAAAGTCCACACTGCGTATGCACACCTATCATATCCATATCAATGGTTTGGTACAGGGGGTTGGTTTTCGTCCCTTTGTTTGCAGGATAGCCAACAGCTTGCAACTGAACGGCTGGGTAAGTAATACCAATACAGGTGTGCATATTCAATTCAATGCGTCCAAAGAAAAAGCAGCATTATTTTACAACACAATTGTAGATGATCCACCGCCCAATGCAATTATTACGCATCATCATTTTGAAAAAATCTCACCAAAAATATTTAACGGTTTCTCTATTCAGCAAAGCAATAATAAAGACAAACCCGATCTTTTACTAACGCCCGATATTGCTTTGTGCAGCGATTGTAAAGCAGCCATCCTTTCAGCAACCAATAAGCGCTTTCACTACCCATTTACAACCTGTTTGCAATGCGGCCCCAGGTATTCGATCGTTACCACATTGCCTTATGATCGGGCAAATACTACCATGAGTAATTTGCACATGTGCCCGGTGTGTACCGTCGAATACAATGATATTCATGATCGCAGGCATTATAGTCAAACCAATTCCTGTAAAGAATGTGCGATACCCATGCACTTATATGACGCAGCCAATCATTTTATTTGTAAGGACGAAAGGGATATGCATGATACAGTGGTTACTTCGTTAACGGAAGGAAATATCGTTGCAGTAAAAGGTATTGGTGGTTATTTATTGTTGTGTGATGCCACCAACGAAATAGCCATCCATACTTTAAGAACACGGAAGCACCGTGCTGAAAAACCATTGGCTTTATTATATGCCGACACAACGATGGTTAAACAAGACATGCAGCTTCGTTTATTTGAAACAGACGCATTGAAAGATAAAACGGCACCCATTGTATTGTGCCGTTTAAAAGAAGATGCGGCAAATAGTATTTGTAAAGAAGCGATTGCGCCGGGCCTCGACAAGATTGGATTGATGCTGCCTTATACGCCTTTGTTGTTGTTAATTTCAACTGCTTTTGGTAAGCCGCTGATTGCAACCAGTGGCAATATCAGCGGCTCGCCGATTATTTATAAAGATGAAGATGCATTGGAAAATCTATTTGAAGTGGCAGATCTTGTGTTGACCTACGACCGGGATATTGTGGCACCGCAGGATGACAGCGTAGTTCAGTTTACCAACAGCGGACAAAAAATTATCCTTCGAAGAAGTCGTGGATTAGCGCCAAATTATTTCCCCAATCCCTTTATTGGAATGCCTGCCACTGTACTGGCAATGGGCGGTGAATTGAAAGCGGCTTTTGCTTTACAGGATCAGCACAAATTACACATCAGCCAATTTCTCGGCGACCAAGGCACGCTTGAATCCCAAACCAGTTATAAAGAAACTTTATCGCATCTTACCAAATTGCTAAAAGCAAATCCGGAGCAGATCATCATTGATAAGCATCCTAACTATTTTGTGTCTCAATATGGTAAATTAATTGCCGATGCCAGTGATATTCCACTATTGGCTGTTCAGCATCACAAAGCACATTTTGGTGCGGTGCTGGCAGAAAATAATTTGCTGGAATGCAATCAACGGATATTGGGCATAATCTGGGATGGAACCGGTTATGGTGATGACTGCCAAATATGGGGTGGCGAGATTTTTATTTATGAGTCCCATCAAATGGAACGGGCAATGCACCTGGATTATTTTCCGCAATTACTGGGCGATAAGATGAGCAGGGAGCCAAGGTTATCTGCATTGAGCCTGTTAAAAAATTTGCCGCAATATCAATACAGTATCCGGGATTATTTCTCCAATCAGGAGTGGGATTATTACCAGCAATTATTGCAACAACCAGCGCCATTGTTAACCAGTAGCATGGGCCGTTTACTGGATGGGATTGCAGCAATATTGGGAATCCGCAGTTACAATAATTACGAAGGTGAAGCTGCGATGCAACTGGAAGCGTTGGCAAGAAATTGTGACATAAATTCCGGCGAATTTTATAACATAAGATTGGTAAATGACCGGATTGAATGGGATGTATTTTTAAAAGAACTGATGGAGGATCATCGGCAAAAAATTGAGCCAGCAGCTATTGCGAAAAAAGTATTTTACTCATTGGCTAAAATGGTGCAGCAGCTAAGCTGTCATTTTAAGATGGATCAGCTCGCCTTTAGTGGGGGCGTTTTTCAAAATGCCCTGTTGGTAGATATGTTGATTGAATTATCAGGGGCTGAAAAGCAATTGTATTTTCATCAGCAACTCAGTCCCAATGATGAATGCATTGGCTTTGGGCAGCTTGCTTATTTTAGCATGTTAAGTCAGTTGCATCAACAAATTATCTCAACAAATGAACGCATCGCTTCCGAACAATTTCAAACGAACCATTAAAACCAACTGATATGTGCCTCGCAATTCCCGGTAAAATACTTTCGATCACCAACCAGCTTGATGAAACATTTCGTTTTGGAAAAGTGTCTTTTGGTGGCATCAGCAAAGAGGTCAATCTATGCATGGTGCCGGAAGCCAATATTGGTGATTATGTGTTGGTACATGTAGGCGTTGCTATGAGCATAGTGGATGAGGAAGAAGCACAAAAAGTGTTTAGTTATTTGAAGGAAATGGGAGAGGTTGAAGAACTGAAGGATGCAGTGATAGAGTGATAGAATGATAGAATGATAGAATGATAGCATTGTAAAATGACTAAATAATTCTAAAAACAATTTGTATTTTATTTGAAAAAATAATTATGACAGACAAAGAAATATTTATTGAAGCCTTTAAGAAAAGGACAATGCAATTGGCAGTTGATGTTACCAAATTTTTTAAGGGGATTACCCAATACTGAAGAAGGGCGAATCACCGGGAAACAGTTGGTCGGGTGTGCGACATCTGTAGCAGGCAATTATAGGGCAGCTTGCAGCGCAAGATCAAAAGCTGAATTTTATGCCAGGCTTAGTATTACAATTGAGGAATGTGATGAAACTTTATTTTGGCTGGAATTAATAGCAGCAGCAGAAATATGTACGGAACCGGGTATTGAAACTTTAAAATTATAAACAACAGAAATATTGATGGTATTATCAAGAGCAGGAAAAACTGCCTCTCAATAATTCACTTATTCACTCATTCACTCATTCTATCATTGAATCATGAAATATTTGACCGAATATCGGGATGCTGGTGTAGCAGAAAAGTACATACAGGAAATTCGCCGCATCACCACCCAACCATGGACGCTGATGGAGATTTGTGGCGGACAGACGCATAGCCTGGTAAAAAACGGCATCCTTGAAATGTTGCCCGATCTGATTACCATGGTACATGGGCCTGGTTGTCCGGTTTGTGTTACCAGCATCAGCGTGATTGATGAAGCGGTTTATTTGGCGCAGCAACCGAATGTGATTTTATGTTCATTTGGCGATATGTTACGGGTGCCGGGCAGCCATAAAAATTTACTGGAAGTAAAAGCCGAAGGCGGTGATGTACGCATTTTATATTCTCCGCTGGAAGCAGTTACCATTGCCAAAGAAAATCCAACAAAGGAAGTGGTTTTTTTTGCTGTTGGTTTTGAAACCACCGCACCTGCCAATGCATTGAGCGTGGTGCATGCAGCAAAAATGGGTGTTAAAAATTACAGTATTTTAGCATCGCATGTATTGGTGCCACCGGCTATGGAAGCTATTTTAAGCGATGAAGAAAATGTAATTGATGCATTTCTGGCGGCAGGGCATGTATGCGCCATCATGGGTACAGAAGAATATTATCCGATTGCAGAAAAATACAAAATACCAATCGTAATTACTGGTTTTGAACCGGTAGATTTATTGCAGGGAATTTTAATGACAGTGCAGCAATTGGAGAAGGGCGAATACAAAGTAGAAAATCAATATGCCCGATATGTGCAGCGGGAAGGAAATAAATTGGCGCAGGATACCATTCACGAAGTGTTTACAGTTAGTGACCGCATCTGGCGTGGCATCGGTGAAATTCTGCAAAGCGGTTATGAAGTAAATGAGCAGTACAAAAAATACAATGCCCGCCTGAAATTTAAAATTGATTTGCCGGTAGCAGCAGAAAATAAAGAATGTATCAGCGGTGATATTATGAAAGGTTTAAAGAAACCAAAAGACTGTCCCAATTTTGGCACCAAATGCAAACCCGAACATCCGCTTGGTGCGCCGATGGTAAGCAGCGAAGGATCTTGTGCAGCATATTACCAGTATGCCAATGTGGATAGTTTAGTTATTTAATCAAAAAAAAATCATCTTATGCGTTTTGTTTTTTTTCTTCTATTTATTTACACCAGCAGTGTTGCCAACGCCCAGCAAAGCATAAAAGGAACTGTGTTGGATGGCAAAACAAACCTGCCCGTGGAAGGTGCTACTGTTACTATTATACCGCTGAATTTGAGTACAGTAACCGATGAGCGGGGTAAATTTTTGTTCAATAAATCTTTTTCGGATTTAGATTCGCTGGAGGTTAGTTTCATAGGTTTCGAGAATTTAAAACTGGCAATGGCATCTTTTAATGCCACAAAGGCATTGGTTTTAAACCCCAATAAAACGCAATTGAAAGATGTAACGGTAATCACTAAAGCCGGTCATGAATATAAGACCATTAGCAAGTTGGATATCAAAACGCGGGGAATCAATAATTCGCAGGAAATTTTAAGAACGGTTCCGGGGTTATTTATCGGCCAGCACCAGGGTGGTGGCAAGGCAGAACAGATTTTCATCCGTGGCTTTGATTGCGATCATGGCACTGATATCAATGTGATGGCGGATGGCATGCCTGTAAATATGGTATCACAGGCGCACGGACAGGGGTATGCTGATATGCATTTCATCATTCCCGAAACAGTAGAAAATGTGGACTTTCAAAAAGGTCCTTATAATGCAGCCAAAGGGAATTTTACAACATCCGGTTTTGTTGATTTGCGAACAAAAAGTGGTTTAAGTAATAATCTGGTGAAACTGGAAGGCGGAATGTTTGATACGTATCGTGCATTGGGCATGTTTAACCTGTTGGGCGAACAGGCAAAGTCAAAACAACAATCCTGGTATGTTGCTTCGGAGTTCGCATATTCCAACGGGTTCTTTCAATACCCTCAAAACTTCCGGCGGTTTAATTTTTTCACAAAGTACACTGGAAAAGTTACCGATCATACCAGCCTTATTTTAACCGCTTCCACATTTAGCAGCAAATGGAATGCATCGGGTCAGATTCCAGACCGTGCAGTGGCAGATGGTTCCATTGATTTTTATGGCGCTATCGACAATACGGAAGGTGGTAAAACTTCCCGTAGTAATATCAATGCACAATTCATTACTACTTTAAAGAGTGGAAGCTTTTTTAAAAATCAATTCTATTATTCAAAATATCATTTCGACCTGCATACCAATTTTACATTTTTCCTGGTTGACCCAATTAACGGAGATCAGATCCGTCAAAAGGAAAGCCGTGATTTATTGGGATACAATGGTAGCTATCATCACAGTTCAACCATAGGCACAACGCAGCTAACCACAGAAGCCGGTATTGGTGTTCGGTGGGATAAAATACACAACCTAGAATTATCTCACACAAAAGATCGGTACACATTATTGAACAGGCTTGCTTATGGAAATGTTTCCGAAGTGGATGCATCTGCATACGTAAATGAAACGTTTCGCTTCTCCGAAAAGATTAGTGTAAATGCGGGGTTGCGGGCAGACGAGTTTTTTAATAATTATACCGATCATTTAAAATCGGATAGTTTGTTTAAAGCAAATGCCGCCATCATTAGCCCAAAAATTAGTTTCTATTATCACAAAAATAAAACCACCCAGTTTTATGTAAATCTTGGCAAAGGCTTTCACTCTAACGACACAAGGGTTAGTGTAATTGAAAACGGAAGAAAGGTTTTGCCAGCCGCTTATTCCGCCGATTTTGGTACGATTTTGAAACCGTTCAAAAATTTATTTTTTCAAACTGCTCTTTGGTATTTGAATCTCGAACAGGAATTTGTTTACAGTGGCGATGGTGGTTATGCAGAGCCGTCGGGTAAATCGAGACGAACAGGAATAGACCTGTCGGTAAGATACGAGCCCATAAAATCGCTTTATGTTGATGCAGATGTAAACTATGCCCATGGCAGATTTATTGAAGAGTTAAAGGGTGAAAATTTTATTCCGTTGGCACCTGTTTGGAGCAGTACCGGTGGCATCACTTACAAAACCACAATTGGCATCAATGGAAGTTTGCGTTATCGATGGCTAGGCGATCGTGCGGCCAACGAAAATTATACATTAACTGCCGGTGGCTATTTTGTAAATGATATTGTATTAAACTATACTCAAAAAAAATACGAAATAGGGCTAAGCGTAAACAATATCTTCAATGTGAAATGGAAGGAAACACAGTTTGATACAGAAAGCCGTTTGAAAAATGAAGCAAATCCGGTGGATGAAATTCATTTTACACCCGGAACAAAACTTGCTGCCAAATTAAGTTTCAGCATTTTTTTTAACTAAACGCAATGACTGAAAAAATAAAAATAAATTTGCAATGCCCGATGCCCAAATTTGATTTTGATATAATAACCTTAGGGCATGGTAGCGGCGGATTGCTTACCCATCGTTTATTACAAAGCGGCGTATTCAGTATTTTTAAAAATGATCTGCTTGATCAGCAACATGATGGTGCCATTTTTGAATTGAATGGAACCGTGGCATTTAGTACTGATAGTTATGTAATATCTCCCATCTTTTTTCCAGGCGGTAATATTGGCGACCTTGCAATCAATGGCACGGTAAATGATCTCTCTATGTGTGGCGCTGACCCCAAATATTTGTCCCTCAGTTTTATCATTGAAGAAGGCTTAACGATGGTAGACTTTTGGAAGGTATTGGTAAATATTAAAGCGGCGGCAGAAAAGGCAAACATCAAAATTGTAACCGGCGATACCAAGGTGGTAGAAAAAGGAAAAGGTGATCAGATTTTTATCAATACTTCCGGTATTGGAATCATTCACCCAAAAGCCAATATTCATCACAAACGGATTGAAGCGGGCGACGTTGTCATTGTGAGTGGCAAGATTGCAGCTCATGGTATTGCCATTATGAGTTTGCGAAAAGGCTTAACTTTCGAAACGAGTATTGAGAGCGATACCACCAATTTGAATCATATCATTCAAAGTCTGGTAGAAAAATTTGGAAATGACATTAAATTTTTGCGGGATCCCACAAGAGGTGGCATAGCCTCTGTATTGAATGAAATTGCAGAGCTTACCCAGTTGGGTTTTTACCTGGATCAAAAATTAATACCCATTGATGAACAGGTAGATGGAGCTTGCGAAATGTTGGGTCTTGACCCCTTGTATGTTGCCAATGAAGGACTATTTTTGGCGATAGTTGAAAAAGAAATTGCGGCTGATTTTCTGCAGCAATTGCAACAGGATGCAACAGGTGTTCACGCAGCCATCATTGGAAATGTAGTGGCGGATCATCCTGGGAAAGTGATATTAAAAAGCAGCATCGGTGGAAAACGGATGGTGAATTATTTAACCGGAGAACAGTTTCCAAGAATTTGTTGAAGCCGAATGCGGATTGATCGAATTAATAAATGAATAAATCATGAAAAATTACCTCATAGGATTTGCATGTATGTTGTTTTGCCTTGCCTTGGTTTGCAGTTGCAGCCAGGCTCCGCATATTACGGATGATACTGGAAAAGGTGATCGCTCAAATCTGAAAAGTGAAAATAGTCTCAATTTTCTGTTGCTGGGCGACTGGGGAAGAGGCGGATCTTTTTATCAAGTAAGTGTTGCCAATCAAATGCGGGCGGAAGCCGTGAAAAAGCAAGTTGATTTTGTGTTAAGCATGGGTGATAATTTTTATCCTGCCGGCGTAAGCAGCGTTGATGATGCAGGCTGGCGTGAATCCTTTGAAAATGTTTACGGTTCTAAAAGTCTGAATGTTCCATGGTACACTGTTTTTGGCAATCACGATTATGGTGGCAGCATCCAGGCACAACTTGATTATGGTAAAGTCAATAAACGCTGGGCAACCAGGGAGCGCTATTATAGTTTTGAAAAAGTGATCCCTGGTTCTACCCAAAATGTGTTGTTTGTTTTTCTTGATACCAACCCGTTCGACCTTACTTTAAATCGCAGCAACTACAGCGATCTGGCAGATCAGGATACATTGGCTCAAATGAAATGGATGCAGCAGGTCTTATCTTCCAGCTCCGCCCACTGGAAAATTGTAATCGGCCATCATCCGCTGTTTACTACGGGCGCCAGAAAATTGCAGGTGCCTCATGTTAGAAATAGCTTTCTACCACTCCTTACAAAATATCAGGTGAATGCCTACTTTTCAGGACACGATCACGACTTACAATATCAAAAGCCGGATGGCCATACGCATTATTTTGTAAGTGGCGCAGGTAGTGCGGTAAGGCCTCTTCAATCCAATGAAAAATACACCCGCTTTGCTGCTTCTGATCCTGGTTTTATGTCGGTTCAGTTAATGCAGGATACCATGTATTTACAAATCATCAATTATAAAGGACGGCAACTTTTTTCAACAGCAATTGTTCATTAAGCATCCATTGAAAATTGATTTATAGTTCAAAAGGCTGACTTTTTTATCTCAATATTTACCTCAAAATAATTGACGTATGAGTGATTTTTGGAACGAACGATTTAGTATAAAAGAATACGTTTACGGCGAAAGCCCCAACGTGTTTTTTGCAGAACAACTGGGTCGGTTAAAGTCCGGTAGCATTGTTTTGCCCTGTGAGGGAGAAGGACGAAATGCCGTGTATGCAGCAGCGCTTGGCTGGCAGGTAAATGCATTTGACAGCAGTGAAGCCGGGAAGGTAAAAGCGCTGCAATTGGCTGAAAAGAAATCCGTAGTAATTGATTATATCGTTGAGAATGCTGTTGCCGCAACTTATCCTGAAAACAGTGTGGATGTGGTGGCATTTATTTATGCGCATTTTCCACCTGCCATTCGAAAACAGATACATCAAAAGGCTATTGGCTGGTTAAAGCCCGGAGGTGTAATTATACTGGAGGCATTTAATCCGAAACAATTAAATAATCAATCGGGCGGACCAGAAGATTTGCCCAGGCTTTATACCGAAGAGATTTTAAAAGAAGATTTTGAATCATTGAAAGCGGAGATGATGCAAAGCCTGCAGACTGAATTGAAGGAGGGTAAATTTCACCAGGGAGTGGCGGATATTATACGATTTGTAGGGGTTAAAAAACAGCATTTTGGTTTTCGTTTCCCGGATTAATAACGAACCCATTAGTTTGCAGTACGATCTAAAAAACTCAAGCGCTTTTTTAAGCGTTGACCGGGCATTATTTTTTTGCCAAATTTTAATTGTACCATGCCTGTTTGTAATAAATAATTATTGGGAGAAGATGCCCCCTGAACTGGCAAGCTATTCCCCGTCCAGGTGGCGCTGATATGCCAGTTGCTGCTATTATAACCACCCGAAAAACGGTAAGTGGATATTGGAACCGTGTACACGTTGTTGTTAATATGAACACGGTCGGTTTCGGTTGAAAACCCAAGATTCAGATTGAGTGAAAGCGACCCTGTAATAAAATAATGCTGCTGCATCACCAGTGTGTAAGCATACCCAAAGCCCGGGCCAAAGCTAAAAAAACGGACGTTATTGATGCCCTCCTGCGGATAGTTCGCTTCTAAATTTCCTGGCACCATGGAACTATCGGATTTGATCATACCATAATGCGCTTCTCCACCAAATAAAAAGGAGCCGGCTGATTTTTTTTGCCATTCCGTTTGCAGTGTTGCGGCCCGGTAAGAAAACTTGTTTGGATTGAAAACATAATACACCGCCAATCCAAAAAGATGTACGCCTGCATCTGGTCGCAGGTAGAAACTGGCGGGGCTGTTAGCTGCAAATCCCCTTGGGCTTAAATAGTATCCTTTATAAAATTGACCGTAAAAGTCGATGGACCATTTTTTGGGATAGGAATGAACCTGCAAATCCAGCAATTTTGTTTTGCCTTTTTCCGGCTCATTGTTTAAAAAGTCAAAACCATAGGCAACGTTGAGTGTAATATTTCGATAGCTGGCTCCCACGCCCATATTGAGGTTTGTGTTAGGGCGATACTTTAAATCCTGTGCATCTTTAGGTGCCCTCAATGCAAAGGCGGTATATTTTTGTGAAAAGTAAAAGCGGGTGGTGATCAGTTCGGGTTTGGTTACATAATAAGTTGAATCATGAGGATTGTTTATAAAGACCTGCGCCAGTATAGCTTTTCCCGGTAAGAAGACTTGTATGCACATTGCCAGCAGGCGCAATAAAGTGAGCTTGTTTTTTTTCATATTTTTTGTTCCGTCCGTAACGCAATGTTGTAATCGGAAGGATGCTGAATTGATAGTGATGCAGCATTTTATCCGATAAACGATCAAACACTCGCCAGGTATTGAATGTTTACTTTGGTTACCTTCTTTTAAATGCATTGCTCTGTTTTAACAAGAATCGGTTTATTAAATATTTAATTGAAAGTAAGTCTTTATGAACATAGTTTCACTAGTTGCATTTCTAATCCGATCGCTATCGGATTTGAAATGCAACCGTCTCACTAAAGTGCTTTGCTGTTGTTGTATTTTAAATTATTGAAAGGGTGTTCAGCCTTGTATTGATTCTTTTTACCAAAATCAGGAAATGATGATTCCCAATCATTTATTGAATTGCTATAATTTTCAGATACGCTCTTCCCTGTTCATTGGCAGGCTTTCTTCAAAATATTTCTTCAGGTAAATTCCATCCGATGTACTTTAGCTCAATGAAAAGTATTGCTGAGTATCTAAATAATTTGCCGAAAGAGTTGATTGATGAATTGGAGCAGTATGGTACTGTAAAGCGTTTTGAATCCGGGGCTGAAATTTTACGCCAGGGCCAGTATGTAAAACAAATTCCGTTGGTGCTGGAAGGAATTGTAAAAGTGTTTACCCGGCAAGATGAAAAGGAACTGCTATTGTATTACATCGAAAGTGGCGAGAGTTGTATCATGTCTTTTACGGCCGGTCTGGCTGATAGTCCAAGTAAGGTTTTTGCCCTTACCGAAGAAAATACCCTGTTACTATTAATGCCAGCAAATAAAATGGGTGAATGGCTCAAAACCTTTCCTGCAATCAATGAATTATTTTACAAATTGTACAACCAGCGCTATACTTCCCTTCTCGAAACCATCAACCATTTGTTGTATAACCGGCTTGATCAACGGTTGCTAAACTATCTGATGGAAAAGAGCCGGCAAAAAAATACAAAACTGGTTGTCATCCGGCATAAACAGATTGCTGCAGATATGGGAACCGTAAGAGAAGTAATAAGCAGGGTAATGAAAAAATTGGAGCAGGAAGGGAAACTCAGGCAATTACCCAATGGCATAGAAATTTTATAAGCTGGTAACACAAGTCACCAAATAGTAGTTTTTTACTATTTACTTTTACATCCTCACAATCAGTTACACCAGCAATGAAGCAAAAATTTATAAAATTATTGATCGTTTGCTTGATCTGTATTGGGTTGGTAACGGCCATTGTTTGGGGAATTAAAATTTTAAACACTTAAAACATTTTTATGAAAAAGAACATGGGATCAGCCGACAGAATTATCAGAATATTGATTGCAGTGGTAGTGGCCATTTTGTATTTCACCAATACCATTACCGGCACGCTTGGTATCATATTACTGGCATTGGCAGGTGTTTTTGTTTTAACCAGCCTGGTTAGTTTTTGTCCGCTATATGCGTTGGTAGGTTTAAATACCTGTCCTGCTAAAAAGGCATAGGTTTGGTTTTGAAAAATTCGGATCTTTTTTGTGAATGGTGACCCGGGCTTTCGACTGGTTAATGGTGGAATATTGAAACAACCATTCACCATTCACACTTAACCCAACACTAGTTTCGGATCGCCAGATACTCCCCGTTGGGGTTGCCTTTTTAGAAGGTTAGCCTGACGGGTATTTTTTCACTCCTTCCCCTTAATGATTGAACCTTTTTTAAAAGACGGGCAGTATTGTAACAAAAGTTACCATGCAATTAGGCCTGAAGTTTACCTTTGAGTGCAGGCACGTGAAAATGATTGGATCAAATGACTAAAGTAGCCAACGCATTTAATCGGTCTTCTTATAAATCATGAACATGAAGTTTAAAAATATTTTCACTGGCCTCTTTTTTTTAACCGGGCTTTTATCAGCCTGTAATAGCAATACCGCTACCACCAATTTATCGGTTGAAGCATTTGAAAAAGGTGTCGCCGAAAGCAATGCGCAGGTGCTTGATGTGCGAACGCCCCGTGAGTACGAATCAGGGCATCTAAAAAATGCGTTATTGGCCGATTGGAACAACCAGGATGAATTCAAAACACGGGTAGCAGCATTGGACAAATCGAAGCCGGTTTACACCTACTGCCTGAGTGGAGGAAGAAGCAACGCAGCTACTGAATGGTTGATAGAAAATGGCTTTACTGCCTACAACCTGGCAGGTGGCACTATCGCCTGGAAGGGTGCAGGCAAATCCATGGAACAAGCATCGTTCGTTCAACAAACGAGGCTCGCTGAATACATGGCTCAAATACCTGCCGACAAAACAGTGCTGGTAGATTTTAGTGCCGTATGGTGTCCGCCCTGCAAAGTGATGGAGCCCATTCTTGACTCCCTGGTAAAAAGCAACGGGGCACAGTTTGTACTGGTAAAAATTGATGGCGGAAATCAAATCGAACTTTGCCAGCAATTAAAAGTAGACCAGTTTCCAACTTTTGTGATTTACAAACAAGGCAAAGAAGTCTGGAGAAAACAAGGCATCGTGGATGCAAAAGAACTCGTTTTAAATTTTTAAAAGATACCCCACTGATATTACAAAGAATAGTAGATCCAATTTGAAAGATGGAGCAGCCGAAAGGCTGCTCTTTTTATGTGAACAATCAATAGATTTGACGTTGTGCAGTTTTATATTTTTTATTATAAATGACGCAGGAGGTTTTTGCTAACTTGAATTTTTACCGGGGTCCGGGATTAGTAACAATGCGACACAGATTCTTTCACGTCCTTCTCCAAAGGCGAGTTCAGCACCCCAAATTGCAGCAGCTAATGTTGCTGTCAAGAAAATATATTTCGCATTTTTTCTTTGTCCAAAGTTGGAGTTATAACCAACTTCAATAAAGTCGCCACCCTTTAGGTCAGTCTTTGTCCCATGAAAGTAGGTCTGAGAAAATGGGGTTGGACTGTGTCCATTTGTTTTTTGTTCGTCTCTATTTTTTTCCATTATTTTATTATATGTCTGAATGTTTTGGTGTCTGCGGGGTTGTCTCTTACAATGACCGCTAACGTTTTGCAGCTGCCCGAAGGGCGGGACTTTTACCACAAAACTTGATTTGAAAAACTAAACTTCCATTAACCAAAAAAATATCTTTGGAACGCGAAACCCCGCCTTTTGGGTAGGTGCTGTTAGCGGTTCGTTGTTTTATTTCGCTGCTTTTATCCATTCTTTTACAATTGTTGTCAGTTCAGCTTTTCCCTTTTCAATGTCTTGCAAATCTTTAAAAGTTACTATTGCTCTATCATTTTCTTTCCAGAGTAACATTTTACTTTTATTTGCTATCAACTTGTCTTTAGGTTGTTCTTGCTTTTTAGCTCCTCTATGAAAAATTAGTTGGGCTTGTTTTATCGGTGGTTGTACTCGCATTGTAATTCTGTCTTCATTGTCAAAACAATAATTTGGCCCGTTCCATTTTATGTTTTCC
>JBBQKO010000044.1:0-20592 GCA_038327005.1 Chitinophagales bacterium
CCCCATGCCAAAGCTCATCAGGCTTCCATGAATACCTGCTTCTTGCGTAACTTCATTAAAAAAATTGTTGTCGTTGCGGTACAAGTGATCGCCACCGCCTTTTAAAAATTCTGAGACAGGCCACTGTTCATCGGGCAAGGCTCGGCGATTGGACGTACCGATGGTATTTATCGGGATTGGACTATTATTGATAAGGAAACAGTCCAAATCACCATCCATATCATAATCGAAAAATGAAGCATGGGTAGTGTATGCTTTAAAATCGAGCCCGTATTGAGCGGCAGATTCAGTAAAGGTTACAAGGCCGGTCTCGTTTCCTGTTGAGGCTGAAAGATGATTGTTGATGTATAATTTATTGCGCCGGTTTCCATTCTTCATATGGCCGGAGTTACATTCATAAATATCCAGCCAGCCATCATGATTGATATCGACAAACACTACGCCGGTACTCCACATGCTATCTTGCATCAACCCCGCTTTAATGGAGATATCCTCAAATTTAAAATTGCCTCTATTTAAGTATAGTTTACTTGCTCCCATATTGGATGTAAGCAATACATCCGGCAAACCATCATTGTTGATATCTCCAGTGGCTACACCGCCTCCATTGTAGTAATTTCGGAAGTAAAAACTGTTCTCAATCTGGCCATCGATGACAGTATTTGTAAAATCAATTCCAGTTTTCTCCACCAGTTGAAACAGGCGTTTTTCATGTTGCGTATTGCACGAAATAATCAATAATAATATACAAAAATAAATCAGCGGGTACCTCATTAATCAAAAATTATAAAATACAGTGTACTAGTGTAGTGCAAACAAATTTCGATGCTAAAATTAAGTGTTTTGAACTATTTAATGAGAATACAAAACTCTCAAAAAAATAACGTGGAGGGCTTAAATTACTAAAGGTCATTTTTCAATGACCTTTAGTAAAAGTATGATTTGCTAAATTAGTAACCGGGGTTTTGCTTTAAATTGGGATTGATTGCCAAAGCCTGATTTGGAACGGCTAACAAAAGGTATTTTGGATCACTCGCATTTGGCTTTTCTTGCATAGGCAAAAGAAACTTGCCAAACCTAATTAAATCCTGTCTCCTCCAACTTTCAAGATATAGTTCACGTGCTCTTTCATCAATCATATTATCTAAAGTAACATTTGCCAAGGCAGTGGCACCCCTGTTTGTACGAACAGCGTTAACAATAGCAGTTGCGGTACTTCCATAAGTACCAGCTATCGTTCCTGTCCCTCCACGGAGAATAGCTTCAGCTTTCATTAATAATACATCTCCCAACCTTAAAATAACGTAATCGTTGTTAACATTACCACCACCGTTTAGTTCGTTGTCAAAATCAACTGGATACTTAAATGCTCTGATACCTGTTACTTCAAGATTAGTACCTGTTTCAATTGACTTCACTGCATCGGTATAAATCAATGGTGCCCTTGCCCTGTCTGTCAACATCGTATCATTCTTAAGATCCCTTTGCTGTCCTCTTAAAAAACCAACCGTAATTCTGTTTCCAGGATTTACCGGCGAATTTAGAGTCGGATAATTAGTTCCTCTTCTTACATCCGTAGCTTCAAACTTATTATATAAATCAGAAAGCGTACTAAATCCATTCCATCCACCTGGGTCTTGCTTATAGTGCATTCCAGAACGCCATCTGGAACGTATCCCGAAAGACTGAGTTCCGCCAACATTTTCCTGACTCCAAATATTTTCTTTTCCGATCACATTATTATTGGGAGCAAAATTATCAAAGTAATTAGTGCTGAATGTAAATGCACCGCCTGAAATTATTTGATCACCGTAAGATATAACTTTGTTCATATCAGCAGCGTTAAACGTAGGCGTTGCCCTATTTGCAATCATTCCTTTGTTGAGGTAACATTTCATTAATAAAGCCCGTGCCCCATTCTTTGTAGCTCCTGTAGCAGGTGCATCTGGAAGAAGTGGTAAAACAGCTTCTAATTCAGTAATGATAAAGGTCAGTGCTTCTATTCCTGTTCTTACTTTAGATGCAGCTACTACACTTTCACCAGGCTCACGATAGTTAACCTGATTCCAGCCATCCAATAAATAAAATTGTGCTAATGCACGTATACATCTTGCTTGGGCACCCTGGCTTGGGGTTGGATTAAAACGCAATATATCTGTAGCTCCATAAGCTATCCCGTTTAAATTTTTAAATGCATCGATGATACGTTGATTATCACCATCCCATTTATGCTCATGCAAAACTCTCCAAACACCATTATCATCCCAATCTGGACCTCGTGTTGGGCCGATTAATTCATCTGTAGTCATTTCCCAAAGGGCATAAACCTGGTCCTGATTTTGAAAGGTACCTTTAAGGTCATTGTACAATTGTGTTAAAAGTGCGGGAGCATTACCAGCACCGCCTGCACCTATTTGCGATTGAGTTAGATTGCCGTCAAATTTTTCATCCAGCTTGGTGCAAGATAAAATGCCAAGAAGGAAAAAAAATGATGCAATAATTGTTAGTTTGCGTATCATAAAATAGTTATTAGAATGAATTAAAATGAAAAATTTACACCCAGCGTTACAATCCTTGCGGATGGATATGGCGTGTATTCAATACCTACAGAAGGAACGCCCCGATTACTTTTATCTACGTTAACCTCAGGATCAAATCCAGAGAATTTAGTAATAACAAAAAGATTCTGGCCGGTAACATAAACATTGGCTGTTTGAAATACCTTTCCAACCTTTCCTACATTATACGAAAAAGTAGCATTGGCTAGTTTTAAATAATCGCCTTTTTCTATAAACCTTGAGGAAGCTGTAACCGGATTAGAGAATGCCTCTTTAACTGGAGATTCATAAACAGAAACTGCAATATTTCTTCCTCCGTTAATACTACCTACATTGATAACATTATTCAAAGTATTGTTATATAAACTTTGTCCCAGTGCTCCATTCATATTAGCCGTAAAAGACAATTTTTTGTATCTGAATGAAGCTGTTAAACCTAAAATAGTAGTTGGATTAGGGTTACCTACGGGGTAAAAGGTAGAACCCCCATCTGTGTAAAGTGCCTGGCCAGTAGCTTTGTCCAACCCTAAAAATTCTCTGGTGAAAAAAGTATTAATTGGAAACCCGTTTCTAATTGTTTGAACAAAAGTACCAGTAATACCTTGTCCATTTAAAATTCCTGTTGGTATTGGTGCAGGAAGACCAGATACTTCATTTTTAAGAAAGGTTGCATTTACACCTAAGTCAAAAGAAAAGTCTTTTTTATCTATAATCGTTGTGTTAATTGCTACTTCAAGCCCTTTATTTTCAACAAACCCCGGTAGGTTTTGCCACAATACCGCTCCGCCAATCGGTCCTGCTGGATCAGGGAATGTCGGAAATAGTAAATCCCCGGTTTTTTTGTTAAAATAATCAAGCGTAATAGCTACCTTATTATTTAGTATGCTTGCATCCAACCCAATGTTATATTGGCGGTCATTTTGCCATTTTAAATTCGGGTTAGGATAATTGGTTTGACTTAAACCTCCGTTATTTCCAAAAGAATACGTTGCTTGTGAAGCACCTGAGGGAAAATCCTGATTACCAGTTTTACCCCAACCTCCCCTAATTTTTAAGGAGTTGATAGCGCTTACCTGGAAGAAACTTTCCTTAGTTACAACCCATGCAGCAGAAAGAGCCGGGAAGGTTCCATATTTATTATTAGTTCCAAATCTGGTAGAACCATCTCTTCTTACTGTACCTGTTAGCAAATACCTGTCTTTAAAATTAAAACCAACCCTTGCGAAATACGATTGCAATTCAAAACTTGGATCCACGAATGAACTGATATTACGAGACCCTGGGTTTGAAAATTGGATAAAGTTTGTATAATCCAATCCATATTGACCAAAACCGCCAGTTGGTCCCAGCGCATTCGTATTTGAACCTTTGTTAGTTGTTTTTATATACTCATATCCGGCTAAGGCAGTCATGTTAAGGCCAGAAGTAACTTGCTTGTTAAAATTAAGTGTATGTGTTGTAGTTTGTGTAGTCAACTCATTTTGACCAATTGCAGCAAAGCCTCTGTCTTTCACATCGCCTAAATTAATAAATTGCTGTGTAGAAGCTCTTCTGTTACCAGCGCTGTAATTTATGCTGTAAAGCATCTTATATTCTAACCAATTTGCAAACTTGTAAGAAGGTGCAATACTTGCTAAAAGAGTAGTTACTCTCGACTTATCATTATACGCCTCTGACATCGCCAAAGGATTAATAACATCACCAGCCTTTACATTTAATGTTCCATCTGCTTTTCTAAAAGCTTCAGTTGGATTCCATTGTAAAGCCTGCCCTATAAGACTGCCTGTAGAACCTGCGTTATTTGTGATTGGTGCAAGATCTTCCTCATAAAGACTGGGAAGAATATTGATGTCAAGCCCTAATTTTTTGCTTTCGAGCATTTTAAAACTTCCTGCAAAATTTGCAGTATATTTTTTGATACCAGTCTTATTAACAATTCCTTCCTGATTTAAAACACTACCTGAAAACCGATATTTACTGTTTTCATTACCGCCACTAATAGCTACGTTATGGTTTTGAATCATCCCGTTGCGTAAAATAGCATCCAAACCGTTCACATCTGATTTTAAATCGTTTGCTGCACTAACTCCGTAATAACTTAATGCCTGGCGGTACTGATTTGCATCCAGCACTTTAATTCTCCTTAATATTGATGAAGTACCGATAGATGTTCCAAATTCAATTTTTGTTGCACCAGATTGACCTTTCTTAGTAGTTATTAAAACGACTCCGTATGCTGCTCTTGTACCGTAAATAGCAGTAGCGGAAGCATCCTTCAAAACATCAATAGAAGCAATATCACTCGGATTTAAAAAGTTTAAAGGATTCCCTCCTGGAGCATCTCCCAAACCTGAGGGGCTTAAACCCGGCCTTGCTGACCTTCCATCTAAAGGAACACCGTCAATGATATACAGAGGCTGTCCAGAACCTGTTACTGTTGCGTTACCCCTGATTTTAACCGTAGAGGCACCACCAGGCTGCCCACTATTGTTAATCATTTGCACCCCTGCTACTTTTCCCTGTATTAATTGATCGGCAGCTAAAAATGTTCCTTTGTTAAAGTCTTTAGCTTGTACAGTAGAAATCGCTCCTGTGAGATCTTTCCTTTTTGAAGTACCATAACCTACTACTACCACTTCGTTAAGGTTACCGACGCTTGTTTCTACTTCTGAATTTACAATGGGACCACTTACATTTACCTGCATGGTAACAACACCAACGCCACTAAGTACTAATATTCCACCAGTTGGAACATTGCTCAATGTGTAAGCACCCTGTGAATTCGTGGAAGTTGCAATTTTGGTGTTTTTTACTGTTACAGTAACACCAGGGAGTGGCTCCCCTTTTTTATCAGTTACCGTTCCGGAAACTGTTTGTGTTTGGGCCAGCGTGATAGCTGTAAACCCAAAAACTGCCAGCAATAGCATAGCAGACTTTCTCATCATCGCAAGAAGCATAATCGTTAAGTTTTGTTTTAAAAAATATATAGCAGTTAAAAAATCATTTTCAAGGTAGATTAATTTTCTTACAAAGAAGAAAAAAAAATTACAGATCTTTAAACCGTTTCTGCAATAAAATTATAAACTAAATTGTTGCAAAAACACCTCATTAACGATTCGTTTACTGCAACCGTTTGCGGAAATGTTTGCGAAACGGTTTGCTGTTGATATAATTTAAAAAATAATCAATTTTAACGCTGTAATGAATAATACTACGCTCAAAAAGATATCGGGTTTACTCGGTCTCAGTATTTCAACTGTATCAAGGGCATTGAAAAACCACCCGGATATTTCTGAAAAAACCAAACAAAGAGTTACTGAATTGGCGGACAGTTTAGACTATGAACCAAATGCAAATGCCATACAATTGCGTACCAGCAAAAGCAATTTATTTGGATTGGTAGTGCCGTCTATTTCTAATTTTTTCTACCACTCTTTTATTTCGGCTGTGGAAGAAGAAAGCCGGAAAAATGGCTATGCACTCATGATTTTGCAATCTGGGGACGACCCTGCTATTGAAATTTTAAATTTAAAGCTATGCCGGAAAAGCCGCATCAGTGGCCTGTTTGCCTGTATCTCCAATCAAACAGGCAATATCGATGCTTACCTCAAAATGAAAGATTTGGAAATTCCTGTAATATTTTTTGACAAGGTGCCGGAACTTAATAACTGTAATAAGATATGCGTTGCAGATGAGGCGTCCGCTGCGATGGCAGCAAACACTATTATTTTAAAGAACAAGAAAAAAGTGCTCGCCGTCTTTGGAAATACCAACCTCTCCATTACAAAAAAAAGATTGACTGCTTTTACGAAAACAATGAACGGGAAAATTGATTTGCTGGTTCATCATGCGAACAGCATTACAGAGGCAGAAGCGATCACAATGGAATGTCTGCCGCAAAAGCCCGACACCGTTTTTTGCATGAGCGACGAAATTTTAGCCGGAGCGATGAAGGCCATTCAACGGACTGGTTTAAAAATACCGGATGACATTTCTGTAATTGCAATCAGTAATGGCTTTATACCAAAATTATATTTTCCTGAAATTACTTATGTAGAAACAAGTGGAGATGAATTAGGCAGACTTGCTTTCTCAAGTATGATGGCTTGCCTTGATGGCAGTACTTTTACACAGGAACTTACAACCATGTCGGTGTTGGTGGAGGGAGGATCGATGTAAGCAACAACATACTACGGTTGGTTGGCAAATTGTTGTGTGCAGTACTATTCACCAAGCCTACGTTTCAATTCCTCCAGTTGTCGGGCCATTTCGGCCAATGCGTTGTCCTTTTCGTCAATTACTTTTTGTTTTTCATCAATTTTCTTTTTGTTTTCATCAATTACTTTCAATAGTTCTTTTTCCTTGTCCTCAAACATTGCATTCACAGTTCTCCAGGCTTCCTGCTCAATCTCGATTTTCTTTTTCTCGTCTGGGTCTGTGCCGGTATAATGCAAAATATCAGTAATAATCTTAACTTCTTCAAGGTCAGTAGCGTGCTTGAACTGCTTGGTTATTCTATCGTTATCAATAAAATTGGTCTGTTCAAAAACACTCAGCATTTTGTCCAATTTTGTTTGGTATTTATCTGTAATTCGTTCCACTTGAACAATAAAGCTCTCGTGAGTTAATTTTTCTACAAAGCTGCTCCTGATTTCAATGATTTTGTTATTAACCAAATCTTTATAGTTCCGCTCAACTTTTAAACAAGGTGTGTCAATCTCCGGAAGTTTGAAACCTAAAATGTAAATGGTTGTGATTGGTAAAATTAATTTTGCATTGTTAATGGTGTCTTCTTTCTTGTATTGTTCAGCGAGATATCTCCTGAAACGCATCAAATCTATTTGATTTTTTGCTTTTTGAATTTCTATCAATACTTTTTTGAATTCTCCTGTTTCGGTCTTAATTGTAGCGATAAAGTCAAGACGAAAAACAGCGAGTCCGGCAAGTTCGTCACTATATGTAAACTCTTGTGGCCTTACTTCAATGGTTTCGATGATTTGTTCTAACAGCGTTCCAATAAAGAATTTGGCAACCCTTTCATTCTCCATCATTCTTTTGAACACTACGTCGTATATAGGATTTGCAATAACCATTTTCTAAAGAAATTAATTCCATCAAAAGTACACGATTTTTGTTCTGTGTCCTAATGCCGATGTCAGTTTATCCGGTTCAGAAAGTATATAAAGAACGTTTTGGTTTACACTGGAAATGGTTATAGATGTTTTACATGTCCGGGTAATGCTAAATTGAAAATATAAAGTCCGAGTTAAGGGAAAAAGCCAAATTGAGTCGGTCAGTCCGAACCAGTGTTTATAGCGATCAAATGTTCATTGCTGCAACCAGCACCAACTTTTAGCTGTACTATCCAAAACTAATGTCAAATGATCATTCACAATACGCACGAAACTCAAGTTAGCTTACCATCAACAGCCCAACGCATAGTACCTTACTCCTGCTTTTTATCTTGATTTTCTCATTTACCCAAGGCGGTGTTTTTTGCCCCCGTAAAAACAGTTTTCCATACCAAATTAAAAAACGATTTATTAAGATCCCTTTCGTACTGGATGGTTTTGTTGTTGGCAGCATTGGTGTTATCGTTCTTGATAAGTGTGTTGGCCAGCAAACTTAGTAAACCCTTTTTCTTTAATTCTTCTTCATCTCCTTTTTTTAACACGTCCATTTTCAAATTTTGGTAAAGGAATAAGATATCGCCTGTTGCTTTTGTATCGGTTCCCTTAATGGCAAAGGTGACTGCATTAATTTTACCCTCTTGTATAGAAGCCATCGCCAGCGGTTCAATGATGGAATTTAGTGTAACCGCATTCATTTCCGCCATCTTACCTTTTATTACAAATGCCCCGTTGCCCGCATTCAACGGAAACTGCCAATCAGTTTCTAAATCCCCGGCGTCTAAAAATTTAGCAGTCGCATGCAATTTTAATAGATTGCTTTGTTTGATGCGTTCCGGAATATTGGTAAAATTCGATAACGTTGCATTGATATGGCTAAAAAATACATTTCCGGTTAGTTCAGATTTTAAAGCCTTTTCCCGATATGAAACAGTGCCGTTTTTAATTTGGACCGTATGTATATAAATCGGGTAGATCATTTTAAGCAGTGACTGTTGGGGATACTTTCCAATCTTACTGCTGCTATCCGGCGGCAACGTACGATCATTGAATATTTTTATAATTGGTTGAAAAGAAGCCAGCTCAACTTCAAGCTCCTGATTACTCAATAGTCTTTTTGTATTAACGCCTGAAAAAATCAGGTTGTTGAAAACAAGATTATATTGATCATTTTGATGTTTACTTTGTTTTACAAATTCAGCCTCCGTTAGCATTGGCTTTAATGACACCTGTTTAATTTTCACCTGAGAGGTGGCGTTGTTGATTATAAAATCGCCCACATTTAATTTATACAATTTGTCTTTTGTAGTAATTGAAAATCCATTTGCCGACAGCTCCCACGCTGAATTATTGATCAGGCTATTGATAGTGGTACCTTCTGTTATTTTCAGGTTTTTTTTAGCATCAAAGCGAACGTTACTCAAAGCGAACGGCTTTTTACCGGGTTCATCCTTATCTATAATAATCACCTTTGTTTTACCCAAATGAATACCGGCTATCTGCGCCTGGTCAATCATATCTGTAGCCAACTCAATGGATTGTTCACCTGCTTTTGTACCTGCCTGATTTTTCTTAACATAAATGGTGATGAGACCACCTTCGCAACTTATCTGCCCTGCCACCAGTCGCTGTTGAATGATAAATGAATTGGTATTCAAATCACTAATTAATATATTTTTTAGGTCAATTACTGGGTCCATATTATTCAACTGATATTGGCGGATCGCCTTTATCTGAAGCGATCTTTTGTTCGCATTATACTCCACCTTTTCAAGGTTGATCCGATTCTTATTTTTTGATTCCGGTAGCTGAATATTATCAACCGTTACATGGATGTCTTTTACAAAATAACTTAGGATACTCTCATAATTTTTTGTGTTGTCTACCAGAAAGTTTTTAAGCGTGATATTGATTTTTTCAACCGTGGTTTGTGGATTGCCCAATTTATTGGTAATCATTAAAGTTCCTTCGGAAACCTGAATGGTATCTGCTTTTATACTGGCAAATTTTCCTAAAATTTTTTGATATAATTCCAGCGTATCATTTTTAGTAAATGGCTTTGGCTGATCTGCCCCGGTATTGATGATTAGTATAGTTGGTTTAAGCAGAAGTATTTTTCTTGCAGACACCGTTGCCTTGCTCATAAGACCCACAATATCGGCCCCGCTTACTGCTACTTTCTGTATCCTGATATTATACAATGCATTGGGTAAACTATCGGTACTCTTCAGCGATAGTTTCTGGGCAGAGTCTGATTGCAATACCACATTGTAAAAAGTAGCATTACCATTTATTTCATCAATGTGCGAACTGTCGTAATGAATATAATAAAGACTATCCGTTTTTTTTGCGATGGCATCTGCAATAGAATCCTTCACAATTTTCTTTTTATTGTTTTGCCAATACAGGTAACCTCCAATAGCTGCTACCGCAATTACTACCAATAATATTGTAATCAATTTTTTCATCTTCTGAAGGTTAAATTAAAAAGGATATCCAAGTGCAATATTCAATACCATATTTTGTTGGCGCCAGTTTCGGTCGCCGAATTCAATTTTATCAATCACCCATCGTTGTCCTTCCGGCAAATAGGGCTTGCATAACGGGAAGCCCAAATCTGCTCTTATTAAAATCAAGCCTGCATCAAATCTTAAACCAACACCCGATGCAACTGCAATCTCTTTGTAAAAATCTTTTTTTAAACGGCCCGCCTTTCCAAATAAAATGGTATCCTTTGTCCACACATTACCCATATCTAAAAATACGGTACCACTAAATTTAGCGAATAATGGAATTCTGATCTCTGAATTAAATTGCAGTTTGTAATCTCCTCCTACCAACTGAAATAAACGCTGGTCATACAAGGTGGGTAAGTAAGATCCAGGACCAATTTTGCGCCATCGAAATCCTCTCAACGTTTTTGCTCCACCAATCACATACTGTTTGGTAAAAGGTAAAATATTGGAGTTATTATAAGGAATTCCAACACCTATCAGCAATTGGTTGATCCAGTCAAAATTATTTTGTAGTTTTCTTTTATAACGTAGATCAATGTCTGCTTTTATGTATTGTGCAAATGGAACACCTGCTAACATTTTTTGACGGGGTTGATTGGCTCCGGTAAATAGTCCTGCGATATTTCCTGCAATATCCAGGCTACCTTTAAAATACCATTGTCTTTTTTCAAAAGGATTGGAAGTATTATAGGTAAACGAATAAATGCTGCCAAGAATCAGCTCTGAATTAACATTGATTAACAATGCCGGATTATAAAAAGTTTCTTTGCGGAAAGTGTCTGTCAATTTACCTGCATTGATATAGGTTAAAGCGATAGGCGACAACCAATGTTCTTTATTAGAACCCTGCTTCCAAACAAATTCATATTGCAGGCGGTAAATGTTTTTCGAATAGAAATCTTGCTTTCTAAAGAGCTCGTAGCCGAACAATAAACGGGTGTGTGGCGGGTACAAATTATATTCCTTTATGTGGATGAAAGGAATATAAAAACGGGGTAAACTAATAGAAGCTTCCAAGCCCGCCCTGTAGTTTGTAATGTGCTTAAACGAGTCAGGAAATGACATTTCAATTCCGCCATAAGCCTTTATCAATAATAGTTCGGCTCCATTGAATGCATTTCTATTACGCCAGTTTACACTTGCCTCGGTACCTAGAAATGAATGTTCTTTTGAAAACCCATTGATCGCTGCCTGCAGCGATTTTCGTTTGGCAGGCGTTAGATAATAAAATACATTAAGCGCTGGGTTTCCACCAGTATCAATCGTTTGCTCATATCTATTTTTAGCAAACTTAAAAACGCCCAAATTTATCAGCCGGTTGAGTGTAGTGTTTTGATCGATACTACTATACACTTTACCCGGCCGATAAGTGATGGCATCCTTAAATAATGCCGGCCTAAATTTATAAACTGTATCCCTGATTAACAATGCATCAACATTCGTCATGCCGCTTTTGCTGGTATCCGGCGGCGGAAGCAACAGTGTATAATTTGGGAAAATAACAATCCTGTTAATGGAATAGGCATGCGTGGCATTTTCAGGGATATTTTTTTCAATACTCAAAATGATATCCACCTGGTTGTTTCCCACAGTGCTGTCGGCATAGGCTATAATGTAGGCAGAACTAAAATAAAAATACCCCCTGCTCTTTACATATAGATCAAGCCGATCTTTTTCAGCTTGTATATCACTAAACCGATATCCGTTACCCGGCTTCAAAATTCCTCCCTGTTGTTTTTCCTGTAACAAGCTTACAAGGTCTGAACCGGCATTCAACCAGGTGATATTTTTTATCTTGTATTGAGGATAAAGACGTACAGTATAATGTGCAACTGTCATGGTTCCCTTACTAATAGTGTCACTGGTTACCGTTGAATGAAAGTAACCGAGATTACTTAAAAACTTTTGCAGATTTTTCGCACTAGTTTTAGCATTTATCTGGCTGGCAAATACAGGAGGCTCTCCCAGTTTATTCTTAAAAAAAGCGCCAATGCCTTTCGGTCGTTTCGGCTTACCTAATACATACCACCACCAAACCTTGTACGGTTTACCCAAAGCAAATTTATTTGCGGAAGGTTTTGCCGCCATTTTTAATTGTTTCTTCAGCGTACGAGAAGCAGCTATCGGTCCTTCCTTTATCAACTCAATGTCTGCGCCACGGTATAATTGTTCGTTAGCCGGCAAAAATTTTTGCACACCACAACTGCTGGTGGCAAATAACAGGATGAAACAATATAGCGGTAATCTAAGCATCCTCTAGTTACCAGATTTTTTAGCCTTCTTTAAAAATAATTCTTCAAACTTTTCAAAATCCATTGTCACCAAAAATGCCAGACCTGTCTCCATAACATATCCATCAAGTATTACTTCAAATTGATTTTTGGTGTAAGACCGTAGCAGGTATTTTCCATCTGCCGACAATTTAAAATTAGACGTTACATCAGGTAAAAAGCGACTCCCTTTTTGTTGGGCTGCTTTTGCAGAGCCATCTATACTTTCTATACCGAAATTTTTTCCAGCGGTTACACTTAACCGGTCATTTAGGAAACTTTTAGAAAGCTCTACATTTAGTTCCTGCTGCAAGGCATCGCTGCTAGCAAAATCCTGGTACGAGGTTAAGTTCAAATCTGCATTGATGCCTTTAAAAAGATCGGATGCCAAATGATCTAATACAGATGCTAAAAACGTGCTGACACTTTCCTGCGCTACGTCAGACAAACCAGCATCATTGCCCTTAAAAAAATCGGTCGATTGCTCGCCAACAAATCGGCCCATCGCCAATAAAGCAAACACCTGTTTATTGATTCCCGAAATATCACTTCTTAATTGCATCAGTTTATTGTTGATGGAATTTTTGAGCGTACCATTCATGAACTTGTTGCTGTCAGGCAATTGGATATCGAAACTGATTGCAGGATTGCTTAAAGTACCTTTTAAAAATAAAATCACATTAAAAGGTAGCTCCCGGTTAAAAGAATTTGCTATGCGGCGGTTCACTGAACCTACTTCATTACCCAACAAATTTTTAGGAGACGTATGGATCGTGTACACCGCACGGATATTCATTTTTGCATCTGCCGGACGGCCATTGAATTCGATACGGCTTGCGGGTAGTAAATTGAAACGCTTATTTAAAAACTGGCTGTTCAATTCGTAATATCCACTGTCAGGTTCATAATTGCCTGTCAGCAATATTTGGCCGGTTGAATCAATGCCGCCAACCAATTTTGCAGCACCTTTTACTTGAAGAAAATCCCCCGAGTTGGGATCGATTAGAATTTTGAAACTAGCATTTTTATCAGCCCTTATATCCAGACTTTCCTTAAAATATTTGCCCACATTAGTTATATTTTTCCTCCCACTTGTAATCGCTTTCTTAGGTTTTAATACAACACTATCCTGCTCAATAAATTGCACCACCGATTTTGCAGAAGCCTCACCGCTATTTTTTTCGGGGAGTACAAAAGTTAAATTAGTTTCATCGTTCAACTTAAAGCTGCCCTGTAGCAATGGCCTGATTGAATTACCGGTTACTTTCAAATCGACCTCTACTCTAGCTTTTCCAAAAACCCTGTTGTTCGCAGCGCTGGTAACATTCATTAGCAAAAAATCTTTAGTGGCTATTTCAATATCCAGGCTCCTGATTGTATCCTCACCTCCATACACTTTACCACTGATCGTTAAAGAATGACCAGGCGAATCAAGAATAACAAACTGGTTAAAATTGATGGCTGGATAATCGGGCGTTAATTTTTGCTTGTAAATAAAAAAGGAAGTACCAAAAGGTTTAAGCGAAATTTTTACGGTATCAAGCATCAATGGCCTAATCCACCCCGGACGAATGATTTTTTTCTGGCGACCTATCAATGCGCTCACACCTGCAGCAGCCTGGCTTTTTTTTCCAGTGAAAATTAAACGATTGGCATTGGGGCCTATATTGGTTTGCCACAAGGTGTCATATAAAAAATAATTCAATAGTTCTGCTGGCAGAGTATCAGATGTTTCATTATTTTGAAATGAAATTATTTTTTTATCGGTTAAGAATTGTAAGCCGTTTTTATGTTGGCCAAAGCCGATATTAATAAAAACGAATGAATTCAGAAATGCCATCACCATATATGTTTGAACGCATGGCCGTAACTGACACCTCCATTTTTGAAATCTATTTCTTATCATATCGATTGGCGCTGCAAACGGACGATGTTTTTGTCGGTGCTGCAAATGATCAGCATTTTAGTGTTGCGGATGCAGCTAAACAGAGAAATATTTATGCCTGATTTAATAAGCTGATTCTATTGCGTTAAGAAATCAGCAAAGATTTGAGGACGTATAAAACGTAGAATATTTTCCCCGACAATTGGTAAAAAAAATTGATTTTGATTAAATATATAGAAGATATGTGATACGCTATAATGGAAAAGAAGTGATTTCCAAACCAATGACAAAAAGAAAAGCTGCGTTTATATTATCACTTTATCCGGTTGGAAGCGCCTCTCAATGAGGACAATTTTTACAAATCAACTCCATCTCTAATTTATAAAATAAAAAGCCCGGCAAACTTGTTAGAAGCCGGGCTTTAAAAATATATGTAGTGGTCCCGGCGAGAATCGAACTCACATCTAAAGTTTAGGAAACTTCTATTCTATCCATTGAACTACGGGACCGATGTGTTGCTTTCTATAAAACAAATAACAAAAATTGAAAATAACTGGCGCAAGTTAGTAAAAAATTATTTAGCCCTGTCTGCTACAAAAGCAAATCAACCAAACTATTTTATTTAGAAGGCTTTTTTGATTCAAAAAAGAATGAATGCAACACTTCCGGCAAACCTAAACCTTCGTTACCATTTCATTTGTTTTACATCAAGGCTGCATAAAGCATTTTTTGCGGCGCCGCCTGAGGGAATTTTACACCTAAAATGGAAAATTAGAAATTCACAATCGAATCCTATCTTTGCCAACCTAATTTATTAAGAATATGAAGTGGTTGAACGTAGTTATTAAATACCGCCTTTGGTTGGGCTTTGCATTTTTAGCCCTGGCGATTTTCACGAATATACAAGCCGGATTTTGGCCATCTTTTGTATTATACCTTACAGCAGTGGTGTTAGTTGTAGGTCATTTTGTGTTTGGCCCAATGCGCCTGATACAAGAATGTATGGAAACCGGCGATATGGAAGGTGCTAAAAAAGTACTGGCCTCTATCTGGTTTCCGGCTTTATTAATTAAACCGATCCGATCTGTTTACTATACCGTTAAGGGCAACCTTGATATGGTGGATCAAAATTTTGAAGGAGCTGAAAAAAATTTGAAGAAGAGCCAGGAATTAATGGGCGATGGAAGTGGATTAATGGGTGGACAAATGAAGCAGGCAGAAGGTGCCAACAAATTGCAATTGGGTATGCTTGCCATGCAAAAAGGCGATATGAAACAGGCAGAAAGCTACATCCGTGGTGCCATACGTTCCGGCTTACCCGATAAGGAAAATGAAGCTGCTGCTTACTTACAGCTTTCGTCTATCATGATCAACAAACGAGAATTCAGGGCTGGTAAGGAATATTTTAGAAAAGCAAAAGCGCTGAAACCAACCACACCGCAAATTGCCGATCAGATAAAGCAGATGGAGAAGTACATTACGAGGATGCCGGGGTAGAAAGCCCCGAAATCCCCCAAGGGGGACGTTGAAAGAGCTTGCTGGTTAAATATCTCTGCTAATTTTTCAAAGATTTCTTTATGTACTTCGCAGAATATTTTTTTAGGTTCGAAGATTTCGAACCTATTTTTATTTTCAGCCCTTTTACTTTTTAGGGAATCGCTTTTCTACAAAAGCAAAACGATGATCGAAAATGCCTTTTAGTTGTTTTTTTACAAAAAGTGTATTGGCGATATCACCCAAAAACCCGAAAGGTAATTTGTAGTGTACGATATCAGTCATTTCTACTCCACCTTCTACTTCTTTAAAATGATGTTGATGGTGCCACATGCTATAGGGACCAAAACGCTGTTCATCTACAAAAAATTTCTTGTCTTCCACATGCGTTATTTCCGTCATCCAATACAGGGGAATACCTAACACCGGGCTCACTTTATATTCAACGATCTGGCCCGGATACATTTTGTCGCCATGATGTTGGGAGACGATGTTAAAACCTAAATTTTCAGGTGTAATCTCTTTCAAATTCTTTGGACTACTAAAAAAATCCCATGCTTCATTGAGGCTGATGGGTAATTTTTGAACTGTTTTGATACTGTAAACCTTGCTCATACTATTTCTTTGCATGTATAACTACAATTGATTGCTTTTGTTGCTCCATTCTCAAAATTATTGGCCGGGTATTACAACTGCTTACAATATCTATGCAGGAGAAACAATTAGCAAGTGTGGGCTTATCTTTGAAAAATGTTCATCAACCAACCCAGTTTGCAGAATGCTTTTGATCAGGCATATGAAAAATACAGCCCGCAATTACGCAACCTGGTGGATAAAACAGATGGACCCATTCTGGCTTTCCTTCACTCACCAACAAATATTCCCCGGTTATTTTCTGTACGAATTGCCAGAATATTATCTGCTTCGAAAACATTGCCGGAAAACATCATTTGCCTTACGCAAACGGAAACATCTGTTCATTCGGTGAAAACGGAATTGGCTCATTTGATTCCGGATGACGCAGCCAGGCCAAATATTCACACCATCCATTCTTTCTGCGAAATGGTAATGGAATCATATGTTTCGAAGTTTAATTACACCCATCCAAAATTAATTTCTACACTGGAAACGGTGCAACTGCTGAAAGAATTAATAGCAGCTTTTCCAACAAACCATCCGCTAAAAAGATACAGAGCCGATGTGTACCACGAGATCAAAAATTTAAAAAAACTCTTCGCTATTGTTAAACAGGAAGGTTTCACAACAGAATACATTCACCAGCAAATTGATGCATTTCGGAATGAACTGTTGGAAAGTGAAGCTCCACAAACGGATTTTAAAAATTTACCGCTGGATGAAGCGATTGGTATGATCAACAAGCTTAGTGCAGGAATAGACGAATTCAACCATTGGCAAAAACTCCTGCAAAAATACAACCGGTATGATGCGGACGATCTGATTCCAATGACCATCAAAACATTGGAGGAAGATGAAAAACTACTTTCTATTTACCAACACCAGTTTCAATACATACAGGCAGAAGAGCAGGCATTTTCCAACAAACCCGCACAGAAATTATTGGAATTATTATTGGGTGAAAATAAGCATCCCAATATTTTTCTTACGAATTATGAATACGAACCAGTCAACGGCAGTCATCATCCGAATATAAAAAGTGACCTTGTATTTGATTGGATAGAAATAAAAGCCAAGCCAGAAATCAACCATTTGCAGGCGGCATCACTACTGTATTTACCAATCATAACCTCGTATCAATCGGATGAAGCTGCACTCGCTGGAGTTGCAAACAACGCATTAACTTTATTGCAGGAAAATGTAGCTCCGGCAAGGATTGCCATCGCTATAACAGACGATGGTTACAATAAAAAATCAGCACAAATTTTCACCGTAAAAAGCCTCCCTTTTTACGGCAAGCGGACTGTTGATATTTTACAGGAACCCTTCATCAAAAAAATAATTCAAATACTACGCTACATCAGCACAGAAATTGAGATACCGTTTAGTGGCGATGAGTTGCTTTTTGAAATATTGCACTTCGACTTCTGCCCGGTGCCACTCATTGAAATTGCAAAGTTATCGGTGGAGGTAAACAGTAAAAAATATAGCAGTAGTCCAACGGCTATCCGGAAATTATTACAGGAAAGAGCCAATGCGCCTGCAAAAGATTTATTTGATTTGGGAATGGATAAAGAACTGAAAGCGGTGAGCGTCATTTTAGAAAAATTGATACAAGACGCACTCCATCTTAATCCTGAATCATTGCTTGAAAATATACTTCAGAATGCACGGGTACTGACTTATGCAAATAAAAGCGATGATCGCATTTGGCTAATGCAGTTGTTGAACGCCTGGACTGGTTTTATACAAAAAGAAACGGCACAAAATCCGGGACTTCAACTAAATCAACTGATAGCCGCCTTGGATACCCTGCAAGCAGAGGGTTTTCCAATAAGCATAATCCACCAAACAGACATTGCAGATGGTATTCAAATCATTCAACCAGAAGAAGGATGGACCGGGGAATTGGATTACCTTTTTATCCTGGATGTAAATGAGTTAATGCCAGAGAAAAATGAATGGGTTGATTGGATGGAACAATTTAGTCGTGCAACTGCCAATTCACCTCATGATCTGAGGGCAAATAACCGGCACCGTCTCTTAAATCATTTACTATTTGCAGTTCCAAATGGTTCGGTATCATTTTCAAAATATAATACAAAGGGAATCGAATGCTTGCCAACCGGATTTACTGCAGAAATTCTATCACAACATTCCCTTCCGGTTATTGAAGCCGCCGAATTAAAGTTAGAAAGAACTTTACTAAGGCCGAAAATTGCATCGCTGGAAGCAAGTTTCGTTGCGCCCATCGTGAATAAATTTATAATGAATGTATCTGCCCTAAACAGTTACTTAAAATGCCCGCTTGGCTTTTATTACAAAAATATCCTTCGCATACCCAATGGCAAAAGCGAGGCATTGGAATTTGGCAGTGCCATCCATTATGCATTGGAACAATTGTTTAAAAAAATGGCAGCCGGCTATGATTCCACCGCAGCCAACACGACAAGAAAAGATGAATTTCCATCCGTTACTGAAATGATTGCAGATTTCAAATTGTACCTATTTCGCCAACGTACCAATTTTACCCGGGAGGCTTTTGAAAGAAGAATGGCATATGGTGAAGAAGTACTGCAAAATTACTATGCTCAGTATATCAGTTCCTGGAACAAAGTGGTTTCTATTGAACGAAATATCCGTGGAGTAACGGTAAATGGAGTTCCCCTAAAAGGAAAGCTGGATAAGCTGGAATTCAATGGAAATGACGTGATCATTGTAGATTATAAAAGTGGCAATATTGGAAAAGCGCTGCTAAAAATAAATCCGCCCAATGAAAATGAACCTAACGGTGGCGACTATTGGCGGCAAGCTGTTTTCTATAATATACTGGTAGATCATTATAAAAGTAAAGCTTGGAAGGTAACGGGTGTCGAATTTGATTTTATAGAACCAGATAAAAGCAGGCAATACCGAAAAGTAAAGATTGAAATCAATGCACCCGATATTGAAACGGTAATACAGCAGTTGACAGCAACATGGCATAAAATACAATCCCACGATTTTTATACCGGCTGCGGCAGGCAGGATTGCCATTGGTGCAATTTGGTAAAAGACAATCGTTTGGCGGTTGCGATGATTGAATGATGAGGAGGATACGCTTCGGATTAAGCCAATTTTATGATTTACAAAATACGGCAAACAAAAGAAAGAGCCTAAGTTTGCAACTTAATAGCATCTAATGAGGATCAGTCATTTTTTATATTTTATTACTGTTGTATTTGTTTCTTGTTTTGTTTCCTTTCTGGTTACCGGCTGTGCCCAAATTGGCGCTCCAACCGGCGGACCACGAGATAGCATTCCCCCGGAACTCGTGAGCGCCACTCCTAAATTATTGTCTACCAATTTTACCGCAAACAAGATAACGCTGGTCTTCAATGAATATGTAGATGTAAAAGAAGTACAAACCAATGTATTGGTTTCGCCCTATCCCAAAACAAACCCACAGGTAGATTTTAAATTAAAAACGGTCACTGTGAAATTGAAAGATACCCTGCTTGAAAACACCACCTATGCTATCAATTTTGGCAATGCCATACAGGATAACAATGAAGGCAATCCTTTTAGAAATTTTACTTACGTTTTTTCTACCGGCAACACCATTGACTCTTTACAATTGGGCGGGCAGGTAATCATTGCAGAAACTGGTAAAAAAGATAGCACCATCATTGCATTGCTATACCGAAATGTGGATGACTCTGCTGTGCAAAAAAGAAAACCAAATTATATTGCCAAACTGGATAGCTCCGGCAATTTTAAATTCACCAATCTTTCGGCAGGGTCCTATAAATTGTATGCTTTAAAAGATGGAGATGGCGGTAAAACTTACAACTCAAAAATTGAATTATTTGGCTTTGCTGATTCGGAGGTAATTGTGTCGGACAGCTCGGCCCCCATTACCCTCTATGCTTTTGAAGAAGAAAAGGACATAAGAAAATCTCCAGTTGCGGCACCCGCCAAAACAGGAGCCCGAGCCGATAAAAAACTAAAATACACCAGTAGTTTAAGCAACAATGAGCAGGATTTGCTTACCAATTTACTATTGACTGTAAACCGTCCATTAAAAATATTTGATCCACAAAAAATAATTTTAACCGATACCAA
>JBBQKO010000045.1:0-20552 GCA_038327005.1 Chitinophagales bacterium
ATCAGCGCACTTATAACTTACTCCAAATACGACGGGAGCCAGACCATTCAAATTTGAATAACTCTTTTTCCATTCAAAACATCCTCATTCCCATTTTCTAATTTCTGTAAAATCAGAAAACTCTTGCCTTGCTCCCCTTTATGGGCCGGGGGCTTTTGGGATTTTAACACAACTGGTATTCCGGTGTACTCATTAAATAAACGATGGTACTTTTAATATAGCTTTCCCGGCTTTCATTGTTTAGATATTTCGCCATTACGTTGTTGCTTACCCTGCTGGTAGTTTGAAGTACCGTCTCTGAAATTTTAGACAACAACTGCTCTCTCGGGATGGACTCAAATGCAGCTACCGCCAATTGCCAATCTACCACTGCGGCTCCATTTTTAAGACCATAGCTGGGCTTTTTCTGTTGTTTGGATTTTGTATCAGTCATTTGTCCCATCATTACATCATCATCACTCTTCGGACGAATATTAATGGCCTCGTTGGCGGTAATCATTTGGGGTATCCTCAGGCGCAACATCAGGGTGCTGCTATCAATCCATGTTTTTCCACCCGGCCATCCAGCCACATTTGGAGGATAAAAAAGTACTTGTCCCAATGCCCGCTGAATTAACAATTGTGTAGCGTTATTTTCCAATTCCATTGGGAGCAACCGGCGGATGCCTACCAGCAAATCAATAGGCGATTTTATTTTAGTTCCGATATTTTTTTCGTCATAAAACCAGTCACTGGTAAAAATATCCTCCATCAGTTTTTTAATATCGTATTCACTTTCATAAAACCGTTTGGCCAACCAGTCCACTTTTGGTTCGTCTATTTGTTCATTTACAAAAAAACGGTAAATCTTTTTGGTAATGTAGAACGCCGTTTGCTTTTGTTCCAATAAAATATCAATGATGTCGTCGCCATCAAAATTGCCATTTTTTCCTAAAAATGTTTTATTGCCAGTGTCATGTTGATTGACCCGAAAAACAAATTCACCCTGTAGGTTAAAGCCCCAGCCAGTAAAAGCCCGGGCGGCTTCCTTTACATCCTGCTCGGTATAATTGCCCCTTCCCATGGTAAACAATTCCATCACTTCACGGGCAAAATTTTCGTTGGGTTTTTGCTTCCTATTTTGTTGATTGTTTAAAAACTGCAGCATGGTTGGGCTCTTACTTACTTCACGCAGCAGATCGCCAAATTTGCCAAATGCGTTGTTTCGAATTACATCCAATAATTCCTGTTGAAATAAAATATTGATTACCCTTGCTGCAAAGTGCCCGTGCCAGAACAGGCTCATCTTTTCCCGGAACTGGGCCTCACTGTTTACCATTTCTTCTATCCAGCGAAGGTTGAGGCTTTTTAAATCTTCCCGGGATTGTTTTGCCATCGCTCGTTTTTGATCGCCCGACAATTTCTCCATCTGAACAACATCCTTTACTCCTTTTACCAGGCCATCAAACACTCCGGATGCAACATTTATTTTTTCTGGTTTTTTAGCAGCCGTTTTTAACAACAGGTTCCATAATTTTTTTTGAGATATTTCACCAAGTTCCTTTGTGTTTTCAGCCATTGGACCAAAGGCGGCCCTCCATAAAAGGTGCTGATTTTTTAAACGGTTTGAAACTTGCATTCGAAAGATTTAATATAAATAAGAAATGGTTGTTTGTGTGGCATTTGCTATGACGAATTGATTTTGTATTAGTTTAATTCAACTTGCAAAAAAGCTGCCAGTCATTTGATCGTTATATTTCAACTCTAGGGTTTAGCCTGGAAATGTTTGCCAACACCGAAGAAGCTTGCTAAACATTTTCAGTTTATGATCAAAAAATTTAAACAACTGTGCGATTGTTTGACAAATTCCCAACTTAATACCAATCTAAATGTTTGGATTGAATGCATTAACTTGTAATTGCAAACCATCAATCCATGAACGTAAAAGCCTTTAAATATCTTTCTCCTGCCACCATTTATGTGTTAGCCTTTGTGGCATTTTATTCGAACGGATGGCTTACCTGGTCGCCAATGATTTATGCCTGGATAATTTTGCCACTTACGGAACTGCTTTTAAATCCGGATGAAAAAAACATGGATGCCGCAGACGAAGAACTGGCAAAAAAAGACCGCCTGTATGATTATATGCTGTACATTTTTGTAATCCTTCAATTTGTTGCGCTGTTTGTTTTTCTACAATCCATGCAAGGTACAACGCTTGCCTGGTGGGAGATAGCCGGTCGTATTGGTTCGATGGGATTGCTGTGTGGTACATTCGGCATCAACATCGGCCACGAGCTGGGCCACCGGGTAAACCGATTTGAACAGTTTCTTGCAAAGGCGTCATTGTCTACTTCTCTTTACATGCATTTTTTTATTGAACACAATAAAGGGCATCATAAAAATGTGGCTACGCCCGAAGACCCAAGCAGCGCCCGTTACAACGAGCCTGTTTACCTGTTTTATTTCCGAACCATTATTTATTCATACTTATCTGCATGGACGATTGCCAATAACGAAATGAGAAAGGCAGGTTTACCGGTATGGCATTTCAGGAATGAAATGCTACAAGCCCACCTGGTACAATTTTCATTGATAGCAATTATTTGGTTTGCTTTTGGTACAACCATTACCGGGTATTTTTTAGGTGCAGCCGCCTTAGGCATTGGCCTGTTGGAAACCGTGAACTACATTGAACACTACGGGCTGCAACGCAAACAAAAAGGCGATGGAAAATATGAAAGAACAATGCCGCATCATAGCTGGAACAGCAACCATATACTTGGCCGGCTGATGTTATTTGAACTGAGCCGCCACAGCGATCATCATTATCTTGCCAGCCGGAAATATCAGATTTTGAGAAATCACGAAGATGCGCCGCAATTGCCAACCGGTTATCCCGGCAGTATGATACTGGCGCTGGTGCCACCTGCCTGGTTTTACATTATGAATAAAAAGATAAAAGTAATTCAACAAAAAAGTGATGCAATTGATGGCATCACTTCCGTGTAATAATTGATTTTTTAAGACTTGCTAAACAATTGGCTGATTAATCAATGATTGAATTACCAAAATAAGGGTGCAATACTTTTGGTAAAACAATCCCCGCTTCTGTTTGGTTATTTTCCAGCAAAGAAGCTACAATTCTTGGCAGGGCCAAAGAAGAACCGTTGAGGGAATGTAGCAACTGTGTTTTACCAGTTTCATCTTTATACCGGATCTTCATACGGTTAGTTTGAAAAGTTTCAAAGTTGCTGACAGAACTTACCTCCAGCCATTTTTGCTGTGCTGCACTGTACACTTCAAAGTCGTAAGTAATGGCACTGGTAAAGCTCATATCGCCACCACACAAGCGAAGTATCCGATAAGGTAATTCCAATGCCTGCAAAAGTGCTTCTACATGTGCTACCATTTCTTCCAGCACTGCATAACTTTTATCCGGGTGTACCAGTTGAATTACTTCCACTTTATCAAACTGGTGAACCCTGTTTAGCCCACGCACATCACTTCCAAAACTGCCTGCCTCTCTTCTAAAACAAGGTGTATAAGCCGTCATCCTGATGGGAAGTTCCGCTTCTTTTACAATCTCATCCCTATAAATATTGGTTACAGGTACTTCTGCAGTGGGTATCAAATACAAACCATCCGCAGTAACATGATACATTTGACCTTCCTTATCCGGCAACTGCCCTGTACCGTAAGCAGATACTTCATTTACCATCAACGGCGGCAAATATTCAGTGTAGCCCGCAGTGGTATTATAATCTAAAAAATATTGAATCAATGCCCTTTGCAATTTAGCTCCCCTACCCTTATATAACGGGAACCCGGTGCCGGTTAATTTAGCGCCGGTTTCAAAATCTACCAGGCCATATTTTTTTATCAGCTCCCAATGTGGCACTGCATTTTGGTGCAGTGTTGGCTTTATACCAGATTCTTTTACCACTTCGTTTTCTTCGGGCGTTTTACCAACCGGAACGGATACATGCGGCAGATTTGGCATTTTTATAACCTCTGCCTGCAACTGTTGTTCGGCTACATTTAGCTGTTCGTTCAATTGCTGGATGCCTGATTTATGCTGACTAACCTGTTGCCTTTTTTGCTCTGCCAGTTCCTTTTCTCCCTTGCCAATTAGAATGCCTATTTCCTTGCTTGATGCATTCATCTCCGCCTGCAAAGTTTCCGTTTCCACTTTTAATTTACGAACCTTTTCATCCAGCTCCACTACTTTATCTACCAACGATAAATCGCTAAAGTGCTTTACACTTAATCTTTCTTTAACGAATGCTGGATTTTGACGAATAAAACTTATCTGTAACATTTTATAAAAAATTTCGCCAAAGGTAAAGATGATGGCGGATTTTACGACGGCGGATTTTACGACTTTTACTCTTTATGGAATGTATCAGTTTATAGGGCTGCATATCCAGCTAAAGGTTTCTCTTATTTTAAAATATTCCTTAAAGACTCATAACGTTGCTTAACAACATTTGAGGACTGATTTTCGATTTGCGATTTTACGATTTATGATTGCGCTTTTAAAATTTATATTTGCAGCATGCAACAGGCAAAAGATGATTTACAGGTAAGGTGGCTAAAGCTTCGTATTAAATTAAAAGAAAATTACGGCATTAAGCCCGATATGGACGGAGTGCTCTTTCTAATAGGCGTCCAGGAACTCGGAAGCGGCAAGCAGGTGTACACAAAAGAACAAAAGCAGGATCTCATGCATATAGCAATTTGTACCGTGCTAATGCCTAGTGGATATTATATACTGGAAGGGTATGATGAAGAGAACTGGCCGCATTTTAATCAACTAAAAGCGCTCCCGGAATTTAACCTCTTTGAACAGGAAAATTTTTTAAAAGACCATGTTTTGCTTTACTTTGATCAGTTTTTTAAAAATGACAATTAATCCCATGCACAACATTGGTAAATTTTTTATTACTGTATCGCTATCGTTTTGCGTTTTTGTTTCAACTGGCCAGGTGAAGAAAACAGTTGCAAAAAAAATAACTACAACTACCAAAACTAAACTAACCGTAAAGGCAAAACAAAAACCGCCCGTTACCATTTTACCGGCCAAACCAGTTGGTGTAAGGGTAAAAATAACCACTGAACTGGGTGAAATTGTGGTTAGATTATATGACAAAACGCCCAGGCATCGGAATAACTTTGTGAAACTGGTGAACGATCATTTTTATGATAGCCTGCTTTTCCATCGCATTATCGCTGGCTTTATGATACAAGGCGGCGACCCGGAAAGCAAACATGCGATGCCGGATATCATGCTGGGTAAAGGAGATGTTGGCTATACCATTCCATCCGAATTTGATTCCACTTTATGTCACAAAAAAGGCGCATTGGCAGCAGCGAGAACCAATAATCCCGAAAAGGCCAGCAGCGGTTGCCAGTTTTATATTGTGCAGGGCAAAAAGTTTACGGATGAAGAACTGGATATGATTACCATTCAAACCGGGGTTTATTTTTCACCAGCCAGGCGGATGACGTATAAGATGTTAGGGGGTACACCCAAATTGGACATGAATTACACTGTATTTGGCGAAGTAGAAAGTGGCATCGAAGTGGTAGACCAGATTGCACAATTACAAAAAAACGGGTACGACCGTCCAATGAAAGATGTATTAATGAAAATGGAGGTTGTAAAATAAATAGCCATGGCTTGCTTCCGCTTAGCATAATTGATTCGCCGGTAGATTAAAAAATGGTTTAATTTGCAATTCCAATAATTTAACAAAGAACAATTCACCTTAATTTAAATAATATGAACTTTCCAGAAAACCTCCGCTACACCAAAGACCACGAATGGATTTCACTTGATGGTAATATTGCCACAGTAGGTATTACTGATTTTGCCCAGGGCGAATTAGGGGATATTGTTTATGTAGATATAGCAACGGTTGGAAAAGCATTGTCAGCGGAAGAAGTGTTTGGTACGGTTGAAGCAGTAAAAACTGTAAGTGACCTTTTTTTACCATTACAAGGCACTATTACAGTAGTGAACCCTGCATTAGAAGCTCAACCGGAGCTGGTGAATACAGATCCTTATGGCGATGGATGGATGATTAAAATGACCGTAGTCAATGTGGCTGATTTTGAAAATCTGTTGACTGCAGAAGCTTATACGGCTCTGGTAGGATAATTTAAAAACAGGTCCGGAAGTTAATAATGCAATTCCGATGGTCCGGCACATTAATACCAAACTACAACTCTAAATGAAGGACATTAAAATAGTTAAATTTATACCAGGCATTGCCTGGTTTTTTGTTGTACTGGTTTTACTATGTATGCCAGGTAAAGATGTGCCGTCCGTTGGATGGCTGGATAAAATCTATTTTGACAAATGGGTGCATTGCGGGATATTCGGCTTATTGGCGTTGCTTTTTATGCTGCCATTCGGCTTATCGCAAATAGACAGCAGGGAAAAGTTACAGTTCTTTATCCGGATTGCAATTGCAACATCCTTATGGGGTATTGCCAGTGAGTTTATTCAGAAATACTGGATTGCAGGACGCAGTTTTGACTTGCTTGACTGGGCTGCAGATAGCTTTGGGGCGTTGATTGCATTTGCTTTTTGCAGGGTAAAATTCCTTTCTGTGGCAAAAAAAGTTTAAACTTTAAATTACTCTCTATTAAAGTGAATTAAAATAATTAGCCCAAAAGGTTCGCCGAAGATTTAAGGCTGAACAGATTTCGAAGCAATTCAGATACCAATGCGATGCCTTCACACCCAATAAACTGCCTATAATTGCCCCTTTAATTTACCAGGGCCTGCGTAGTAACAATAAAGCTTTTGATAAAATAATGTTGAATAATTTCCAAACTTGCTGCTTGTACAGCTTTTTAGTACATTTGCCTATATGATGAACGTAGAGAACATGGAATACAACACCACTCGTAAATATTTAACGATGAGGGAGTATGGCCGCCATATACAAAAAATGGTAGATTATTTATTGACAATTGAGGATAAAGAGAAGCGCCAACGCAATGCAATGAGCCTGATCGAACTGATGGGTTTTCTAAATCCGCATTTAAAAAATGTGGAAGATTTCCGCCATAAGTTGTGGGACCATCTTTTCCTGATCAGTGATTTTAAGCTGGATGTGGATAGTCCTTACCCTATCCCAACCAGAGAAACGCTAAAGGCCAAACCGGAACCATTGCCTTATCCAAAAAGATATCCTAAATTCAACCATTTGGGTAAAAATATTGAGGTTGTCATCAACAAAGCATTGAAAGAAGAAAACCCTGAAAAACGCCAGGGATTTGCCAATGCCATTGCGTATTACATGAAGCTGACCTACAGTAACTGGCATAAAGAGCTGGTACATGATGATAATATTCAAACAGAATTGCAAAGCATGACAGACGGCCAGTTGGAGTTTAACAACCGACCATTTATAAAACACAGAGTCGATAACCGTCCCGAAAGAGATGAATACAGAAGTGGCGGTAGCGCAGGTGGATACAGAAAGAGTTTTAGCGGTGGAAGAACCAATACCGGCAGCGGTGGTGGAAGAGACAATCGCAGTGGCGGACAGCGTGATAACCGCGGCGGAAGCAGCAATGGCAGAGATAACAGAACCGGTGGGGGAAGTGGTGACAACAGAAACAACCGGAATTTCAAAAAACGCTATTGATTCAATACCCCGTTGATTTTCCTGATTGCAGGAAAATGATCAACAGGTATTCCATAAAATAATTAAAGGCCTGAGCCCTGACAGTTTACAAACGTTGGGGCTCTTATTTTATAATCCATATTTAAATTGATCATCCAGGATGAATTCATTTGAAGTAACAGGAGGTAAACGACTTTCCGGTGAGATAATTCCACAGGGAGCCAAGAACGAAACATTACAAATTATTTCTGCCGTGTTGCTTACTTCAGAAAAGGTTTATATCGACAATATACCAGACATCATCGACGTAAATCTGCTGATAGAGTTACTGGCCGATATGAGAGTGAAGGTCGACAGAACGAGCAGGAACAGTTGCACTTTTCAGGCAGACGATGTGGATGTGGATTATTTAAGCAGTGATGATTACCATCATAAAAGCGGCAGGCTGCGTGGCTCTGTAATGCTTGCAGGACCAATGTTGGCCCGTTTTAAAAAAGCTTATATACCCAAACCGGGCGGCGATAAAATTGGGCGCCGAAGACTGGATACGCATATAATGGGCTTTGAAAAACTGGGTGCTTCTTTTCAATACAACCAGGATGGATATTTTTACCTGGCAGCAAAAGAATTAAAAGGCACACATATTTTACTGGATGAACCAAGCGTAACCGGTACCGCAAATATTTTAATGGCGGCGGTAATGGCCACCGGCTCTACAACCATTTACAATGCAGCCTGCGAACCTTACTTGCAGCAATTGTGTAAAATGCTAAACCGGATGGGTGCAAAAATCAGCGGTATTGGCAGCAATCTGCTCACCATTTTGGGGGTGGATTATTTAGGTGGAACTGAACACCGGATTTTACCAGACATGATTGAAGTGGGTAGTTTTATCGGACTTGCCGCCATGACACAGAGCGAACTTACCATTAAAAATGTCGGCCTTGAACATCTGGGCGTAATCCCGGAAAGGTTTCAGCAACTCGGCATACAGATGGATTTTAGGGGAGATGACATTCACATCCCTGCACAGGAAATGTATGAAATTCAACGGTACATGGATGGTGGCGTACTTACCATTTACGATCACCCTTGGCCTGGCTTTACGCCCGATTTGTTGAGCATTGTATTGGTCACGGCCATTCAGGCAAAAGGCAGCGTGCTGATACACCAGAAGATGTTTGAAAGTCGTTTGTTTTTTGTAGATAAACTGATTGATATGGGTGCACAGATTATCTTATGTGATCCACACAGGGCAGTAGTAATTGGTCTGGAGAGAGAACAAAAATTGCGAGGCATTACGATGAGCAGTCCGGACATCCGTGCTGGTGTGGCTTTGCTGATAGCGGCATTAAGCGCAGAAGGCAAAAGTACCATCCAAAACATTGAGCAAATTGACAGAGGTTACCAAAACATCGATGCCCGTTTACAGGCACTGGGAGCAGAGATTAAAAGAGTTTAGGGCTAATGGTTACATGTTGATGGCTGATGGTTCAAATACATAGATTTTAGAGATTGACTAACTTTTTAGTTAGCCCCAGAAATTAAAACTGGTAAACGAGCTAAAAATCCATCAACCATCAACGATTAACCTGAATTAACATCTTTCATTTTTCTTTCATTTCTTTGCAAATGCCTATCCAAAATAAAATCATCATCATTACAGCCCCATCTGGTGCAGGGAAAACTTCCATTACCCATCACCTGATGCAAACCTTTCCTCAATTGGCTTTTTCAATATCCGCCGCCACCAGGCAGGCCAGGGGTTCAGAACAAAATGGGAAAGACTACTATTTTATCAGTGAGCCTGATTTTAAACATAAGATTCAGCAAAACGAATTTGCCGAATGGGAAATGGTGTATGATGGAAAATATTATGGCACTCTTAAAAGCGAATTACAGCGCATTTGGAATGAGGAAAAAATTCCCGTGCTGGATATTGATGTAAAGGGTGCCATTCATGTGAAAGGCCAATATCCTGATTCTTGCATCACCTTGTTTATTGTTCCGCCATCCGTGGAAGAATTAAAAAAACGTCTTGAATCACGAGGTACCGAAACCGTGGAATCGCTGTCCGCCCGGATCAATAAAGCCGCCTATGAAATATCTTTTAAAGAGCATTTTGATAAACAAATTGTGAACGACGACCTAAAAAAAGCTTGTGCAGAAGCTGAAGCCATTATAATCGACTTCATACAGCAATAATTAGTTTATCTTTAAAATCAATCATCTTTATTATTTTTACGTATGGACTGGATCGCACTTTTTGCAATACTGATTTCGTTACTCCTGATTGGCTTTTTTTCAGGAGTGGAAATGGCCTTTGTATCTGCCAATAAACTATCGATTGAGCTTAGAAAAAAAAAAGGTACTTATAGCGGCAAAATATGGGGTGAATACGCTGACAAACCAGCCCGGTTCATTGGCACTACATTGGTGGGTTTTAATATCATACTGGTTATTTACGGTTTATTTTGGAGCAGTTTTATGTCGGGCGTATGGCACAACCAGATTGGTAATTACAGTTGGAATATAACCAATCCTTATTTGCACCTGATCATTGAAACCATGGTTTCAACACTTTGTTTGTTGTTTTTCGAATTCATTTTCAAGGCTTATTTCAGGGCAAAAAATGAAACCATTTTAAGTAGTGGTTTTATCGCTTACATCATCCAGTTTTTTTTCGCAGCACTTTCTGGCATTTCCGCCTTTTTTGTAGATATCGCTGAATGGGTGCTGAAATACATCTTTAACGTAAAACTCAACGAGAAGAAAGATGTATTTACAAAAGTGGATCTGGAACATTTTGTGCAACAAAGCAAGAACCACGATGAAGAAGATACCACTGAAATTAATAAAGAACTGTTTGAAAATGCACTTTCTTTAAGTGATAAAAAAGTAAGGGAATGCCTGATACCCAGAAAGGAAATTGACGGCATTGATATCACTACCAAAATAGAATCAGTGAAAGACAGGTTTATATTAACCAAGCTGAGCAAACTGGTGGTATATGAAAGTAATATTGATAATATTGTTGGTTATGTTCACCAATTGGATTTGTTTAAAAACCCAGCCGATATTCAATCGATCCTGTTGCCTATTCCGACTATACCCGAGAGCATGAGCGCCACCGATTTAATGACCAAGTTTAGTAAGGAACGAAAAAGCATCGCATGGGTGGTAGATGAATTTGGCGGAACAGCCGGCATTGTAACCATGGAAGATTTACTGGAAGAAATTTTTGGCGAAATAAAAGATGAATACGATACAGAAGAGTTTATAGAAAAACAATTGGCCACCAACGAGTTTATTTTTAGTGGCAGGCTGGAACTGGATTATATCAACGAAAAATACAAACTCGAATTCCCCGACAGTGAGGAAACGGAAACGCTCAGTGGTTTTATCATCCAGAACCGGGATGAAATACCCAAGCATAAAGAATCTTTTACAGTAGGCAACTACCAGTTTGACATTTTAAATGTGAGTGATACAAGGATAGAAACAGTGAAAATGAAAGTGCTTAAATAACATAGGTATCAACAACCCGCTTGTTCAGAAAACTTTTACTACAGCCATTATAAATCTTCAACTGATCGTTCTTTCTCCGAAAAAAAGAGCCTCCTATTTTATTTGAACGTTTTAATAAATCATTTTGATTGAATGACCATTGCCATTATTTTACCCGATTTTATATCCACTGCAGGCAGTGACTTTTTTCACTTTTTTTTTGAAACACTTGCTGCCAACAAACCGGAGCATCAATTCGTATTTGTAACAAGCGTTGCTTCATATAAAGGTCTCCCAGAAACTAAAAATATTATTCGGGTTATTTCATCTCCACAAATGAACAATCCTTCGTTCTGGAAGATCTGGCTGGATTACACATTACCCAATATTTTGCGGAAACACAAGGCCGACCTGGTTATTCATACTGGCAATGTTTGTTCTTTGCAAACCCGGTTGCCGCAATTCCTGTTTATCAGCGATCTTTCCTTTAGCCTTTTTCCCACTTTCTACAAAAAACAACAACAGCGTTTTTTAAAGAAAAATATGCCGGCTTTTCTGAATAAAGCGGCAGGTATTGTAACAGCATCTGATTTTCTTACCCGGGAATTAACCGAACGGTTTGCCGTTGTGTCAAATAAAATCAGCCGGTTTCAAATGATACCTGCTGATGAATACGAGCCATCAAACTGGTACGAAAAGGATTTGATGAAATCAAAATATACTGACGAAAAAGAATACTTTTTATTTAGTGGGGAAATTCATCTCCGGAATAACTTGGTGAATTTATTAAAAGCATTTACGTTTTTTAAAACCCGGCAAAAAAGTAATATGCAATTGGTCATCCTCTCCAAAGCGGTTGAGAATAACGATCCCTTTTTGGAAATCTTCAACACTTATAAGTACCGGAAGGAAGTTAAAATATTATTGGACCTACCGAAAGCAGAAGCCGCAAAAATTACAGCGGCAGCTTATGCCTTTATTTATCCAACCCTTTACGATGCAATGCCAATATTTCCCTTGCAGGCAATGCAATGTGAAGTGCCTGTAGTAACGAGCAGCGTTGGGGCCATCGAAGAAATGACCGGTAATGCATCTTTAAAAACCGACCCTGGTAACTTTGAGGACATTGCCTATAAAATGATGCTGATTTTTAAAGATGAAACCCTGCGGAACAAACTAATCCTAAACGGACAGCCCATCATTGAGCAAATGCAGATTAATAGCCCGAACGAACATTGGTGGAAAATAATGGAACAAGCAACAACGTAAACGCGTTGCGAAATATTTGGCAGCATCCGTATTATAATAAAGATATTACCTTTGCGCTCGCTTTTAAGTATTTCAGTAATTCATCAAAACACTCAATCAGCATATGAATAAGTCAACTATAAAAATCGATATTTTATTAGACCCCAATAAAGTGCCTGAACAAATTAGCTGGAGTGCTACTGACAGCACAGCAGATATGGCTCAAAAAGCAAAAGCCATGTGCATCGCATTTTGGGATGGGGCTGATAAAACAGCCATGCGCATAGACCTTTGGACAAAAGACATGATGATGGATGAAATGGCAGATTTTTACTATCAGATGATGATGACGATGGCGGATACTTTTAAACGTGCCACCCAGCAACAAGAGTTGAGCGAGGATATGAAAAAATTTGCCAAAGAGTTTTTCGACAAATTCAAGGCCCAGCAAATAAGTGAGCAAAAATAAATGTATTTGGCGGAGCTTTTTTGGCAACTGCTAAATCAGGTAGATTCATTTAAAGCGAATTGTCAATCGAATGTAAATTTTTAAAGGGATATTTTCCACCACATTACTAAAATAAAAAATTATATGGCTTTAGAACAACAAATAATGGCTGAAATGAAAGATGCCATGAAATCAAAAAATGAAGGTGTGCTGCGCAGTCTGCGTGCCATCAAAGCAGAAATCATTAAAGCAAAGACAGAACCGGGTGCAGGTGGGGAAATAGACGAGGCCACCGAACAAAAGTTTCTGCAAAAGATGATGAAACAGCGAAGAGATTCTTTAGAGATATTTGAAAAGCAAGGACGGGCAGATTTGGCAAGCAAAGAAAAGGAAGAGATGGAAGTGATAGAGAAATTTCTTCCCAAACAAATGGACGAAGCCGCAATTAAAATAGCGGTGGTTAAAATTATAGCGGAAACAGGTGCAGCTTCTCCGGCAGACATGGGTAAAGTGATGGGAGTAGCCAGCAAAGAACTGGCAGGACTTGCAGATGGAAAAACCATCAGCAATATTGTAAAGGAATTGCTGAGCAAATAAAATAATTTTAAAATAATACCAAGCCTTCCGGCATATACGGCTTTCTCTAATTAGGGAAGTTTTAGACATTATTATGATCGATCTCATTTTTGCCATATTAATGATCCTTGCTCTTATAAAAGGATACCAGAAAGGATTGATCATTGCGCTGTTTTCCATTATCGCCTTGGTTGTTGGACTTGCCGCGGCTTTAAAATTATCTGCTGCAGTTGCAATGTATTTGCAGCACAGCACCATGGTTTCTTCTAAATGGTTACCGGTTATTTCCTTTGCACTGGTATTTATACTGGTAGTCGTGCTGGTACACCTTGGGGGAAAACTACTCGAAAAAACCTTCGAAATGGCATTTGTGGGATGGCTCAACCGCATCGGAGGGATTTTACTTTATGCGGTATTGTACACAATTATTTATAGTGTTTGCCTCTTTTATGCAGAAAGAATAAACGTATTTGAAAAAGCCACCATTGAATCGTCCCTTGTATATCCAATGGTGCAGCCGCTTGCACCAAAAGTGATCAATGGTATCGGCAACCTGGTTCCATTATTTAAAGATACTTTTACGCAGTTGGAGGATTTTTTCGGCGGCGTATCCAACAAAATTCAACAGTAAATTTGAGGCATTATTTTATTTACTGTAATTTTAGCCCGATTACTTACTTTTAGCAAATAGTTATTGACCCGAATTTATTATTAGTTCCAGCAGAATGAGTTACGAAATTAAACAAGACGGAAAGTTCAAATACATCGAAGAAGGACAGGGCGAACCATTGATGTTGCTACATGGCTTATTTGGAGCCCTAAGTAATTTTATGCCGCTGATTGAACATTTCAAAAAAACACACCAGGTAATTGTTCCAATGCTCCCGTTACTGGAATTGGATCTTTTACATACTTCGGTGAGCGGACTTGAAAAATTTGTTCACAGATTTATAGAACACCGTGATTATAATTATATCCATTTGTTGGGCAACTCATTGGGTGGACATGTTGCGTTGGTGCATATCCTGAAGAATCCTGATCGGATAAAAACCCTCATTTTAACCGGTAGCTCTGGTTTGTTTGAGAACGGGATGGGCGATACTTACCCAAAGCGTGGTGACCGGGATTATATCCGCAAAAAAACTGAACTTACATTCTACGATCCGGCAATGGCCACTGAGGAACTGGTGAATGAAGTATTTGAAATTACTAATAACAGGCTAAAAGTGATTAAAATTATTGCCTTGGCCAAGAGTGCCATACGCAATAACCTGGGTGAAGAATTAAACGAAATAAAACAACCCACTTGCCTTATTTGGGGAAACAACGATACCATTACCCCTCCTTTCGTAGGCAAAGAATTCAACCGCCTTATCCCAAACAGCGAGTTACACTTTGTAGATAAATGCGGTCATGCTCCTATGATGGAGGTGCCGGATGAGTTTAACAACATATTATCTGCTTTTTTGGCTAAACAAAAGACACCTGCTGCAACAGTTTGATACTATTAGTTGTCATTGATACGTTATATGCCGGTAGGTTTAATTTTTAGGCATACCATTAAACTCAACAATTTACAATGCTTACAGCGGAACTCATCAATGATAATATCCCCCGGCTTCAACTACAGGACAGCATTGCCAAGGCATTGCAATTGGTAAATGACTACCGTGTTAGCCATTTGCCGGTAGTGTCAGAGAATAAATTTCTCGGTTTAATCAGTGAGGATGATTTGTTGGATGTGGACTCGGAAAAAGGAACGATTGAGTTTTTACAGGAAAATTTTATGGTAGCTTCTGTTAAAGAAAATGAACACTTTTTAAATGCAGTTAAGTGTAGTAATAAATTTGAAACCACCATCGTACCCGTAACAAACGAAGAAAATGAATTAGTCGGTGTTATCACCGTGACTGATTTACTAAAGGCCCTGGGTGATTTTTCGGGTGCCAATGAAATTGGTGGAATTATTGTAATGGAGATGGAACGCTCACAATTTGCCATTTCAGAAATCAGCCGTATTGTTGAAAGCAACGACTCTACCGTTCTTCACCTGAACACCACCGTACAGCCGGATACCGGATTACTAACCGTTTCGCTGCACCTCAATAAAAAGGAAATAGCAGCGATTGTATCTGCATTTGAAAGATATGATTATGACATCATTTACTATTTTGGCGATGAAAAATTTGAAAATGAAATCCATAGTAACTATCGCCACTTAATGAGTTACCTTGATATTTAGCCTCTAAAATCCATAACTTTCAGTTTCCATTCATTTATACTCATTTAATAAAAACCGGGTGAAGGTTTCGTGTTGCGTTCATGTGTATTTTTAAAAAAATATATTATTGTTGCTTTCTACTGGTAATTACTGCGAATGCGGCTGCGCAAAATATTGAAGTGTCTTTACCTGCTGATAAAAAATTATCCGCAATCCCATTTGATTCCTCCGCAAAGCTGGTTGTCCGCAAAATCATTTTAAAAGGAAACAAAAAAACCAGGAATTACCTGATTCTTCGGGAAATACAGTTTAAACCCGGCGATTCAATCATCATTGGCACCATCAACGAAGCCTTTCAATTGGCCCGCCAACAGGTTTACAATACTACCTTGTTTCATGAAGTAAATGTAGAGGTGGCAATAATCTCGGCCTATGAAATGGATGTAATTGTAACCGTAAAGGAAAGGTGGTACGTTTTTCCGTTTCCAGAGTTTAAGGTGATAGACCGAAGTTTCAATGAATGGTTGGTTACCTACAACGCAGATTTATCCCGTGTAAATTACGGGCTGAAATTTGAACATAAAAATTTTAGCGGACGAAGAGACCCGCTAAAGCTTTTCCTTATCAGCGGATACAACCAAAATATCGCTTTTTCCTATTCACAGCCTTACAGTGATAAGGCTTTAACCCAAGGCTTTGGTATAGGCGGCGGCTTTATACAAAACAGGGAAACAGCCATTAAAACATCATACGATAATAAAATTCAATTTTATAAAAGGGATGATTTTGTCAGGAGAAATTTATATTTCAACCTAAGCCTTCGGTTACAGAAGGGGATTTTATTCAGGCATATCTTTAACCTTGCGTTTTCAAGGCTTAACGTTAGCGACTCTGTAATTTCATCCGTCAATAATCCTAATTATTTTAATACCAGGCTGCCATCTGCCACACTCATTGATTTTTCTTACAACTATCAATATGCCAACGTAAATAATTCGGCCTATCCCTTAAAAGGCATTACCGGCTACTTCTCATTAACAAAAAGAGGATTGGGTATTACAGGTGGCACCAATCTTTTTTCCATTGATGGCGCCTACAATAAATTTTGGGCATATAAAAAAAATTGGTTTAGCTCACTGCAATTCAGGGCAAATGTAAAGCTGCCATTTGATCAGCCGTATATCAATCAAAATGCAATTGGGTATGGCGATGCCAATTTGCGGGGCTTGGAGTTATACGTAATTGATGGCGTTGCTTTCGGTATCATAAAATCAACCTTAAAGAAAAAATTATTCTCGTTTACGATTCCTCTTTCAAAAAACTCAAGACTCTTACCTACACTGCCTTTTTCCATCTTTGCCAAAACCTATTTAGATGCGGGCTATTCTTTTAACAAGAGAAAATTTGATACCTACTTAAATAACCGCCTTTTATATACTGCTGGATTCGGTATCGATATCCTTACCTTGTATGACATCAGGCTAAGACTTGAATACAGCTTTAATCAACTAAACCGCAGGCAGTTCTTTTTTGAAAGTAAGTAGGCTTCATGGCACAAAAACAGTAAACCTTCCTGTACAAGCACACATACCCCAAAAAGAAATAGTAAATTGCAAGAATGCGTAAAACTTCTGCAATCAACCGTATGGCAGGGAAGCATCAAAATTGATAGATTTATATTATGATGAAAATAGCAATATATAGCCGCGGAATTGAAAATGACCAGCATAAGGATATGGAAGCGTTGCTGCAGGAGCTGAAAACTTATAAAGTAGAACCCGTTTTTTTTCAGGATTTTTTTAACCAGTTCTATTCAACGGTTCATATGGAGGGTAAATACTCCACATTTAATTCGGCAGAAGACCTGGATGATACCATCGATTGTGTAATCAGTTTGGGAGGCGATGGCACTCTCCTGGATACCGTTACCCTGGTGCAGGATAAAGGCATACCTGTGTTGGGAATCAACTACGGAAGACTGGGCTTTTTAGCCAATATCGGTAAAGAAGATTTGCAAAGCGCCATCAAGGCATTGGCAGAAAGAACCTATGTAACCGACAACCGAACGCTGATACATTTGGATGCAGATATTCCACTCTTTGATAAAGTGCCCTATGGATTGAATGAGTTTAGTATTCAAAAGAAAGACTCCTCCTCCATGATAAAAATTCATACCTATTTGAATGGTGAGTTTTTAAATACATATTGGGCAGATGGTCTGATAGTAGCTACCCCAACGGGTTCCACCGGCTATTCTTTAAGTTGTAATGGCCCTATTGTTTTTCCGGATAGTGGCAGTTTGGTGATAACGCCCGTTGCCCCGCACAATTTAAACATTCGGCCCATTGTGGTACCGGATGACAATATTATCTCCTTTGAAGTGGAAGGCAGAACAGATTCCTTTATCTGCACACTTGACAGCAGACGGATGGTGGTTCCAAAAGAAGCACAACTGGCAGTAAAAAAAGAAAAATTTGGCATCAACCTCATCCGTTTAAATGAAAATAATTTTTTACAAACATTGAGAAACAAATTGAGTTGGGGCTTAGATAAACGAAATGCTTAAATGTAATAGGTTGATCAATGGTTGAATGAAATAAAATGTCATTTTGTGGTATCCACAATTTACTTTTTACATTTATTCCCCCATTCGTTAATCAAAATACAAAATTCAGGCTGTGGCGTAACAATTTGACGCCTTGCCCATTTTTAAGAAACAAATTGTTAAATTGCAAGCATGAAAAAGTGTATCCTTGGCATTTTTATTATTACTTCTCTTGTATCGGGCGTTTCTGCACAGATCGTAACGGAGCAATTGGGTGAATTTGGTTTAACGGTGGGAACTGCCCATTATTTTGGCGATTTAAATAACAGAGCACGGCTCAATCGCCCCAAACCTGCTGTGGGCGTTTTTTTCACTAAACAGTTCAATAATTACCTCGGAATTCGTGCAAGTGCACATTATGCGCAGGTAGGCTATAGCGATATTTATAGCAAGGTTGACTATCAAAAAAGAAGAAACCTTAGTTTTAATTCTGATATCGTTGAAGTTGCAATACAGGGCGATTTTAATTTCTTTAAATTTGTTCCCGGCGATCCCAACTATATTTTTACACCATTTGTTAGCATTGGGATCGGTGCCTTCAGTTTTAATCCTTACGCTTTTTATGAAGATAAAAAATATTATCTAAAACCATTGGGAACGGAAGGCCAAAACATTGGTTACAGCGATCCTTCCAGCGGAAAAGCGAGAAAGCCCTACAAGAACGTGGCCATTTGTTTTCCAATTGGAGCTGGTATAAAATACAATCTCTCCAATAATGTCAACCTTTCTTTTCAGGTTACACACCGGTTAACCATGACCGATTACCTGGATGATGTAAGCACTACGTTTGTAGGTATTGACAAGTTCCCGATATTAAACGGTCAACCGTCCATTGCAGGCATTTTACAGGATAGAAGTTTTGAAACAGGCACCAGCATTGGCGTTGAAGGGCGGCAACGTGGACTGAGTAAGCAAAAAGACCAATACATCATTGCAGAGATCGGTATTTCATTTAGTATCAATACCTATAAGTGTCCATCAGCTAAATAATCCAACTTTTTTCAAATAGAAAGTGCCGGGTTATTAATCCCGGCATTTTTCATTTCAGGCAATTTCAAAATAACGCCGACACTAAAGCATGGAGCATCTTGTAAATCGCAGTGCCACGATAAGGCGACTCTAAAAGCCCTATTGACCACAACTCCAAAATGAAATACTTCCATATTTCTCCAAAACGCTTATTGCAACTAATTTTTATTACTTTTGCCCCCCAAAGTCAGGTCCATCCTGACTAATAATATTCACTTAGTATGAGTTTAAAGGACAGCATTCATATGCAAAGGCTTCCCCGCCACATCGCCATTATTATGGATGGCAATGGCAGATGGGCCCAGGAAAAAGGTGAAGACCGTCTCTTTGGACATCTTCATGGGGTAGAAAGTGTTCGTAATATTGTGGAAGGTTGCGCCGAACTGGGCATTGAATACCTCACGCTTTATGCTTTTAGCACAGAGAACTGGGACAGACCGGCCTATGAAGTGAGTGGCTTGATGGAGATACTGGTGGATACCATCCGCAATGAAGTGCCGACGCTTAATAAAAATAATATCCGGCTTCATGTGATCGGCGATACGAATATGCTGCCGGAGGCGGCCCGCAATGAGTTGAATGAAGCACTTGTTGAAACATCGGTCAATACAGGATTAAACCTGATCATGGCTTTAAGTTACAGCAGCAGGTGGGAATTATTGAATGCGGTAAAACAGGTAGCTGTTGACGTAAAAGCAGGCATACTGGCCCCGGAGAACATCACCCAGGAAACCTTTCAACAATATTTATGTACCAAAGATTTCCCTGATCCGGAATTGATGATTCGAACCAGCGGCGAATACAGGATCAGCAATTTTTTATTGTACCAGCTTGCCTATTCAGAATTATTTTTTACAAATACCCGGTGGCCAGATTTTAGAAAAGAAAATTTGCATGAAGCCATTGTTGATTTTCAGAACCGGGAAAGAAGGTTTGGTAAAACTGGTGAACAGATGAAAGAAGCATTGCCAGACCTTGTTAAGAAAGAAGACATTTAAACATTAACAAGCTTGCAACAGCAAATTAAAGTGCAGAAATTGAATCAGTAATTTCAAAATTTTTAGACACGCTGAACAACGGAATATTCATAAAAAGAAATATAATTACTGCTTACCGCTTAATCTTTTTCGCATTTGGAACAGGTTTTTGTAAGGGATGTTTAACAAATAGTTTTAATAATAGCAAGTATATTGCCACTCGTAAAAAACCAATTGATGCAGAGGATTTACCCGAATTTTTTATTAACAGTTATCGCAGTTTTAGTTACGCAGTTAGCATTTGCCCAAAACGATACTA
>JBBQKO010000046.1:0-20406 GCA_038327005.1 Chitinophagales bacterium
TTTTTGAAAGTATTGGATCAGATAGATAACTATACCATCAACGGTAATATGCTTTCCTTTAATAAAGCAAAGATGGCACCGCTGGCGAGTTTTGTGGCGGAGTGAGTTGATTGATTGTTTTTTGTTGATCTGATAGCTATCCGATGGTTGAATTGTTTAATTGGTTGAATTGTTTGATTGTTGGATTATTGGATTGTTCGATTGTGTGATTGTTTGATGGTTTGATTGTTGAATTGTGTGATTGTTGAATTGTATGATTGTTGGATTGTGTGATTGTTTGATTGTTAAATTGTGTGACTGTTTGATTGTTGAATTGTGTGATTGTGTGATTGTTGAATGTGTGATTGTTGAATTGTTGGATTGTTGGCTGGTAGTACTGATGCTTACGTTTGAATGCTTTACTTTTTTACCAGGTTAATTGATTGATCTGTCTATCCTTTTTCTGATAATGATTGAAAAAGTATGCGCAGGCATTAAAATAAAAAAGGGTTCAGCCATCGCATTCCCGGATATGCAATCCGGAGCTGATCTGCCCCCCCCTTGAATTTAAAACATTTTGCAAAACAATCTACAAATACTTTCTGCCCGGTTTCGCAGCCTAAAGGTAATACTGCCCTGCAAGGCCGGTGTTTGACCTGCTATCATCACAATCCATCGGATTTACTTTGTAGTGAATAATTTCATTGCACAGCCGCTTTCCTCTAATAAAAGTGATCGCCTAAACTGCCTAACACGTACTTTTGACTTTTCAACTTTTTACCTGCATTTATTGTACGGCTGAAAATATTATACTTTATATTAATTGTTTTTTTTTCATGTTGACCATATATCGTTTTATATTTAAAAGGTCTGCGATTTTGATTATGGTCTCCATTGCAGTTTTTGTCTTTGCCGGCACAGTTGTTTTAGAGCGATGCAGTCCAGGCCCTGAAAAACATACTGGTTCTTTAAAAGTTAAAAATGTATTTGTTGGGGACAAGGCTTGTAAGAGTTGCCACACCAATGAATACCATGAATGGGAGCAATCACACCATTTTATGGCCATGCAGCCGCCAACAGATTCAACGGTGAAAGGAGATTTTAATAATACCTCTTTCACCAGCGATGGTGTTACCAGCAGCTTCTTTAAAAAGGAGGGCAAGTACTTTATCAATACAGAAGGGGAGGATGGCAAAAACCACGATTTTGAGGTAAAATATACTTTTGGGTTTACCCCACTACAGCAATACCTGATTGAGTTTCCCGGCGGAAGAATGCAGGTGCCGAGAGCAAGTTGGGACGTAAAACAAAAAAAGTGGTTTCATCAATATCCAGGTCAAAAAATACCATCGCACGACTGGCTGCATTGGACGGGCAATGCGCAAAACTGGAACACCATGTGTGCTTCCTGTCACTCTACCAATTTGCAAAAGAATTACAACATTGAGACAGATACTTACAATACCACTTTTGATGTGATCAATGTAAGCTGCGAGAGTTGTCACGGTGCCGGTAAAACGCACATTGATTTTGTAAATGGTGCCGAATATAAAGGCGGCGAAAAGGTGCCGGGCAGTTATCTGCAACTGGTTAAAAATTCAGGACAGACGGAGCAAATCAATACTTGTGCACCCTGTCATGCACGCAAAACAGATATCAGTGCCTCACCTATACAAAGCACAGAGTTGTTGGACAATTATATCCCGGCGATTCCAACCAATGAATTTTTTTATGCAGACGGACAGGTGAATGATGAGGATTATATTTATACTTCCTTTTTGGAAAGTAAAATGTTTCGCCGCGGTGTAAAATGCAGCGATTGCCACAATCCGCATTCTGCCAAATTGAAAAAAGTGGCCAACCAAACCTGTTTGCAATGCCATGCAAAAACCTATGATGCACCCACCCATACTTTTCATTTCGAAGGTTCGGTGGCAGCTACCTGCATAAGCTGTCATATGCCCGGTAAAATTTATATGGGCAACGATCTGCGGCACGATCACAGTTTCAGGGTGCCGCGGCCCGATCTTACCGTTAAATATGGTACACCCAATGCATGCGCTACTTGTCATAGCAACCGAACAGCGCAATGGTCTGCCGACGCGGTGGTAAAATGGTATGGCGCCAACCGTGCCTATCATTTTGCAGATGACCTTATACCGGGTAGCAAAGTGGATGCTAACAGTGAGGCTCACCTTATAAAATTGATTCGTGATACTGCCGTGCCGAATATTATAAAAGCTACGGCTGCTCATTACCTCGGTAGCATTCCCACACAAAATAGTTTAAGCACACTGATCAGTTCATTACGCCATACCGATGCACAGGTTCGGTACCGGTCGTTAAGAAGTTTAACAGACTTTGATCCCGAAGCCTGGCGAACTGTAGCAGGTCCATTGTTGACCGATAAAGTTAGAGCTGTTCGCATTGCTGCTGCCGAATTGTATGTCACGCTACCACAGCAGCAAATACCAGATCAGTATGCATCCGTGTTTGTAGCAGCCCGAAATGAGTTGCAAAATTACTTATTGTACCAGGCCGATTTTTCGGTAGGCAACCTGATGATTGCCGATCATTACCTGAAGCTGCAGGATTATTTTAACGCTGAAAAGTTTTATGTTCGGGGGCTAAAAAAAGATAGCCTGATGAACTATGCAAGGATCAACCTGTCAACGGTATATAACCTGCAGGGAAAAAATACCCAGGCATTGCTGGAGTTACAAACCGCCGCCGCCATCGATCCTAAAAACGATCGTATCTTTTACAATATGGCGTTGCTTTACAACGAAATGCAAGACAAACCTGCAGCAGAAAAGTCTTTTGCCAAAGCGGTTGCGTTGAATTCTCAAAACCCAAGGGTTTATTATAATTATGGTTTGTTGCTAAATGAAGGCAGTCGGTACAAAGCTGCCGAAACGGTTTTGCGAAAGGGCATTGCCATCAACGCTTCCGATCCGATTTTATACTATGCCATTACCTTCGTTTACCTTCAATCCAACGATATTGCAAAGGCAAAACAGTCGGGGTTAAAACTGAAACAACTGGATCCTAACAATCCGGAATATGTGCAATTGTTTCAAAAACTGGGGATTCAATAATGCGTTTTATTTAAACATTGTTGTTACGGCAATAATTTTTTAAGCAGATAGTTGTAGTAGTGTTTTATTTGACAACAGGCAACTATACAAATCGCTGTTGAATGTTTTGTACGGCGGTTAAAACGATTGACTGTAAGTTTGCATGATTAGAAAAAAGATCATCAACAATTTTTCTTATTGTAAAAGTCGGCAAATTCAGTTTAGAATCGTCAGTTTTCATTTTTTAATTTTTCCCCAGTCAATTCAAAACAACTCATGAAAATATTTACTACGCTTGCGCTTTTATTTTTTAGTTATGTAGTAACTGCGCAAACCAAATTAGACACCGTTACCACTGCTACCAATATTATCTTGCAAACTGCAACCGGCAAAATCCGGGGTTCACTTTCGGTGCCGTTGAAGGGGAAAAAATTCCCGTTGGTTTTAATCATTGCCGGCTCCGGGCCAACGGATAGAAACGGCAATTCAATAGCCGGTGTCAATTCAAATTCGTACAAAATATTAGCCGACAGTTTACTGCAATATGGCATCGCCAGTGTTCGGTATGATAAGCGATCCATCGCTGAAAGCAAGGATGCAGGCACCAAGGAGGAAGACCTCAGGTTTACAGATATGGTGAATGATGCAGCGGATTGGATCACATTTTTGAGAACCGACAACCGTTTCAATGGCATCATTGTTTTAGGCCATAGCGAAGGCTCGCTGATTGGTATGGTTGCTTCGGAAAAAGCAGCCGCCTCCAAATATATTTCTGTTGCCGGATCCGGCATACCCGCAGCAGACATCATTAAAAAACAATTGTCGTCCCAGCCACAAGGCATACAGGATTTATATGTACCCAGACTGGATTCACTGGCAGCCGGAAAGAGGTTGAGCAATGTGCCTCCTGCAATGTATAGCCTGTTTCGCCCATCTGTTCAACCTTATTTGATCGACTGGTTTCAATATGATCCCCGGGTTGAAATTGCGAAGCTCAAAATTCCGGTGCTGATTTTAAACGGCACAACAGATATTCAGGTGAGCGTAGCCGATGCCAACCAATTGCATGAAGCCTGCAAACAAAGCGAACTGCTGATAGTAGAAGGGATGAGCCATCTGTTAAAAGATGCTCCGGCAGATAGAATTAAAAACATTGCATTATACAATACAACTCCCAACGAACCGATTAAAACGGAATTGGTGCAGGCTGTTGTGAAATTTATAAAAGGGAATTAAGCTTAGTTGTATCGGAATATAAACGGCTGCCCGTTTTCCCCTATTCATCAGTTGACAAATCGCATTAGTTCATTTTTAAAGGAGGCCCAACAATTTCCATTTCATTGTCGATAAAAATTTTGGCCATTTCAGCCTGCGTTGGTTCATGGTCAAGTTGCGACATCGTAACAAAGAATTCTTCTAATTTTCCTGCGGGTTGAAATATCACCGTCATTTTTCCTTTTTCAGAAACCTGCGTCCATGCATGGGGTACCTTTCGTGGTAAAAAAATACTATCACCTTTACTTAAATTGAATTGCTCATCACCTACCTGGAAGTAGTATGTTCCTTCAATTACATAAAATACTTCATCCTGAAAGTGATGGATATGCAACGGTGTTCCTCTTCCGGGGGAAAGGGACGTTTGTTCAAATATTGCCAAATCGCCATCTGTGTCCGTTCCTGATATTTTCACATCAAGTATATTTGAGTTGACTCCTTTTAATTTGATATGGCCGTGAATCCTGCCTTCATTGGCATTTACTTTAAAGCCCTTCCCGTTTCTGGTTAATTTGCTTTTGATTTGCGAAAATGATAAAAGGGGCGCACTGCCTAAAGTAATCAGCGATGCAATAAATTTATTTCTTTTCATATCCCAGGTTTTAAAAATTGATAAATTTTAAATGATACCATTCGCATTGAAAATAATTCGCAGCAGACCCGGCACAAGAATCAAAAGCTACATCCGGGATTCACCAAAAAAAATACTTTGTAAAAATTAATATAGAATGAAAGCTACGCAATTGTAAAGAAACAAAGCGCATATTTTTTTGCCCGTTTTTTTCGATCTACGGGATTTATTTGCGAACCGATTCCTGACCTGTTTTTCTAACATGGCTACAAGTGGGCGAAAATTGCATCACAAATTCGGTTCTTTTCAGCAGCACCATCGCATGCCTAAATAAGCAACATCCATCGATTAAAAAAAGCAATTCCGATTGGCTGATTTTACCAAACCTTCTTCGTGACTTTTTCGTCTCTTCTTCGTATCAAGACCGTCAAATGCCGGAGCTGAACCAAAGAAGCCTGCAATTGGCTAACTACCTGCCAGTTTTTACACTCACGGTTATTAAAGCTTGAACGTGTACCCCACTCTAAAAACCTGAGTTTCGTAATAGTCGGTGCTGGTGAGTGTAAACCCATTGCCATCTATTTTCTTTTTTATACGCAGCGTATTGAACAAATCGGTGCCATTTAAAAACAGCTCGCCTTTTCCTTTTTGTATGGAGCGTTTGATGCCAGCATCTACTGAAAATCGGGAGCTGATTTTTCCCTGTGGGATAAGATCGGGTGCCAGGTAAATAGCGGTAATTTGTAAGTCGGTTTGTTTTGCAAAATGAAAAATACCATTGAACTTAATGTTGCCGGAAGTAATGGTTTGCTTAGGAGCCGAATAGATGGACGTAACCGGGTATTTGTTTACGACCGTAAATGCGTCTACCACCGCTTTATAAATCGTCACATTGCTGTTGTAAGAAAATACTTTTGAAACGTTCTGCTGCAATACCATTTCAATACCGGTATTGCTGCTTCGTCCGGCATTTTGAAAGACGTTGTAGAGGATGGTTTGCGGTGGTGCCTGCGTGGCAATCCGGGTAATGGTTCCGGTGGTGCTGCGGTGGTACAGGGCGGCGTAGTAATATCCTTTTTTAAGATTGGTTTTATAGCCCAATTCATACGAACTGGTAAACTGTGGCCGCAGCGCAGGATTGCCCACTTTTACAATTTCGGCATCATCATATTTTGGAAAAATACGGATGTCAACCTCATTGGGCCGGTCTACTCTTTTGTTGTAAAAAAACGATAGTTTATTTTGGTCATTTATTTTATAACCCAGCCTTACATTCGGAAACGGTTGGGTATAATCATAGCCATCGCTTTTGTAGGTATTGTGATTGGGATTTACTTTGTATTTAAGGTCTACATACTCCACCCTTAAACCAATTTCAGCTTCCAGCTTTTTGCTTTCAAAAACATAGTTGCCATACAGGGCCGGAATGGTTTCTGTGTAGGTAGCTGCGCCGCCTGCACTGGTATCCAATGGCGAATTTACGCCGGGTTTAAACTGCATATTGGTGGGGATATCCCGGTAGCGAAATTTAATTCCACCTTCCAAACGGCCATGTTTCAGCGGCTTCACATAATCAATATTTAAATCGGCTACATGCTCGTCTGAAAGTAGTTTAAACGAATCCAATCCTGTAAATGAAGGCAGTATATTTTCAAAATTATACTTCTCATCCTCCCGGTGAAAGGTGTAGTTAAAACCGATGTTGAGTACATGCCCGGCTTGCTTAAACTTGTGCTGGTACGCTGCGGAGGCAACCACGGTAGTTTTTAATTCATCCTCTAAAAAACGCCAGAGCCGGTTGCGTACCGTAAGGTCTTTGTTAAAGAAAGGTTCATCGCCCCGGTCAATGATTTTTTCTATACCAAACATACCCGAAATGCTGAGCATATCCTGGGGGTTGATGTTCCAGTCAAGCCCCGTCTTGGTGGTTAAAAAATGGGTATTACGGTTTCGCTTCAACTGGTGATTGAGAATGGTGCCATCGGTAAACTTTCTTTCAAAAAATTCATTTTTATTCAGTGTTTCCGTGTACAACCAATCGGCCTGTAAAAAAGTGTTGACCTTATTTTTTTTATAGTTGAGGGAAAGCGATGGATTTATTTTTGGACTGCCCTGGTATTGTGGACGGATGGTTGGATAGTTGGCTTTTTTCTGCCACAATGCACCTAGCCCGCCGGTGAGTCCTATCTTGCCGTTAAAGCCCTCTTGTTTGCTTTTTTTATAAATGATATTAATGATTCCTGCATTGCCATTGGCATCATATTTTGCAGAAGGATTATTGATGATTTCAATTCTTTCGATGGCGGATGCAGGTATATTGTCTAATCCGCTTTGGTTGCCAATTCCTGTTAAGGCGCTTTGTTTGCCATCCAGCAAAATGGCTACTTTATCACTGCCTCTTAGCTCCACTTTTCCATCCTGGGTGGTAGTAACGCCGGGCAAATTTTTCAACACTTGTAAAACCGACCCACCGCTTTGGCTGATATTATCCGCAACAGAAAAAGTCTTTTTATCCATTTTATTATTCACCGCATCCTGCTTTGCCACTACCACCACTTCATTTAAAACGTTGCCGCCATCCTGTAATTCTATGGTACCCATATCTAAAAAGGCACTGAGTGTTCCCACTAAAACGGCTTCCTGTTTGGTTGTAAATCCGGCAGAGGAAAATTCCAAAAAATAACTGCCGGATTTAATTCCTACAAGTGAATATCTTCCTTCTTCATTGCTGATAGTTCCTGTTACAAACGTGCTGTCAGTTGCCTTTTTCAACGCAATGTTTACATAGGGCATTGCAGCTTTTGATGTTTTATCTTTTACAATACCAGAAATGGTTACACCTACAGATTGGCTAAAGGCGCCAAAATCACACAAAATAATAAACAGAAGCAGTGAGGAAATTTTTACAAACATAGGTTCTTAAATATCTAATTTTTTTCCGTTGAAAAGATGATCCGGTAATTTGAAACGCAATCTAGTTGAAAGAGCCTTAACATCAATAAATTTTATATGAATTTTGTTGATTTTTAGCTAATGAACAATTCAATTATTGTAGTATAAAACGGGCCAGTAGTTTTTAATATAAAGTCTTTTATCCATCGGGGGTTTGAAATGGTGTTATATTGGCAATCGAACTCCTCGGCCATGCTTTGCCAGTCGCTTCAATTTACTTCAGGAATAACTGACCGTTTACCAAGGCTGGCAACTCAATAAATACTTTCAAAGCCTATGGGATTTGGAATGCAGTCTAGCGTTTTTTGTTACATCTTATCGTAATTGTTAACATCTGTAAAGCAACCAGCCTGCCATGAACTACTCACTTCAAAATTTACATTAGGTAGTTCCGTTGTGTAACGATATCTTGCGCATCAACGTTATCCATTTCTTATGGGAAATTTGCCAAACAGCTAAAAATTAGTATGTTAGCAAATTATCGGTAATGTCTGGTTTCTACAAAAACAGCTTTTGCCGGATTTTCTAAAGCATAGAACAAAATTGGTATAAGTGAAAGCATCATCCCGGGTAACGAATCAAAAAGTGCTGGTTAAGAAAATAGCGCCGCTTAATGCCGCCGCCACTAGTGAAAGCACCTCTCCAAAAAAAAGGCCCGATACAATTAAAAAAGTAAGCTCAACTAAAATTGAGAATGGTGGTTTTGATCCGCATAATCCTTTTCCAATCGTTGCCATTGGTGCATCTGCCGGCGGCCTCGAAGCCGTAACGCAATTGCTGGAGAATTTATCAGTAACCACGGGGATGGCCTTCATCTATGTGCAGCATTTGAGCCCCGATTACAAAAGCATTCTTAGTTCTATTTTGGGTAAAATAACTAAGATGCCCGTACAGGATATTGATGATATGGAGAAAATGAATCCCAACAATGTGTATGTGATTCCCTACAATAAAGAAATTGAAGTTACCGACGGGCATATAAAATTATTACCTCGCCCTAAAAATAAAATAGCCAATCTTTCCATTGATGTGTTATTCTCTTCGCTGGCCGAAACGCACAAAGAAAATGTGATTGGGATTGTTTTATCCGGAAGTGCCAGCGATGGCACAAAAGGACTGAGCGATATAAAAGAGGCAGGTGGAATTACATTTGCGCAGGATGATACCGCAAAGTTCAGCAGCATGCCACACTCGGCCATTGCGGCTGGAATTGTTGATTTTGTATTGTCGCCCAAAGAAATCGCCAAAGAATTAAACAGGCTGAGTAAACATCCGCTGGTAAAACGTAAGTCGAACAACCCGGCTGCAGAAGATGAAATTGACAATAGCAATCCCGACTTAAAAGCGATATTACATCTGATTTTTAAAAGAACAAAAGTTGATTTCAGTCATTACAAAATGAACACCATCAAACGGCGGATGTTGCGCCGGATGCTGATTCATAAAATAAAAACGCTGAAACTATATGCAGCATTACTAGCTCAAAAAACCAGTGAGGTGGATGCCCTTTACCAGGATTTACTGATTCATGTAACCGGGTTTTTTCGGGATACCGATGGCTTCGACTGTTTAAAAAAAGCCGTGCTGCCCAAACTGATTAAAACCAAATCGACTGGGGATAGCCTTAGGATTTGGGTAGCAGCCTGCGCTACTGGCGAGGAGGCCTATTCCCTTGCCATGTTATTGCTGGAAATACAAGCTAACAAGCCCAACAAAATTCCTTTCCAGATTTTTGCTTCAGATCTTAGTCCTATTGCTATTAGCGAGGCACGTTTGGGCGAGTATTCTTTGCTGCAACTTAAAAATGTTTCTCCCAAACGCCTGCAGCAATTTTTTACCCGGTCAAAGGATAAGTATCGCATTTCTAAAGAATTGCGGGATGTATGCGTATTTGCCGAGCATAATTTATTGAGTGATCCTCCTTTTCTACGGATGGATTTTATTGGTTGCAGAAACCTGATGATTTACCTGGATGCGACTGCCCAGAAAAAAATCATTGCCACTTTTCATTATGCCTTAAACGATAAGGGCTATATGATGCTGGGCAAATCAGAAACCGTTGGGGCTTCGGCGCAGTTATTTACGCCATTCAATAAAAAATTTAAAATTTATACCCGTAAAAAAGATTCGGGTACACATACCATTCCTGTAATAACCCCCCGCTTTTTGCGTACCAATATGCCTGTGAAAAATAGTACACCAGCTAAGATTGTTAAAAAAATTCCGTCTGCAACCAAAGCCAACCTGGGAACTGCTTTTGATGAGGTGCTGCTGTCCCGTTTTACACCAGCAAGTGTGGTAATCAACCACAATATGGAAATTTTAGAATTTCGGGGTGCTACGGAATTGTACCTGAAACATTCTCCAGGTAAAGCCAGTTTCAATATCCTGAAAATGGCGCATGTAGAAATCACATTTGAATTGCGCAACGCCATTCATCATGCCATTAAAACAAAGCAGGTAGTTCAGAAAACGGGGATTGAAATGAACCATGATAAAATCGGTCATGCCTTACGGTTGGTTAATTTAGAAGTGTTGCCGTTGAATATAGAAGGGGAGGAGCCTATGCTGGTAATTGTGTTTACCGGACAGCCGCAGGCACAGGTGTTGGAAGATGCAACCAGCGGGAGTAAATCAAACTCGGTAGCCAAAGACCGCCGGATTAAAAAACTGGAAGAAGAACTGGCGGCAGCAAGATCGGATATGGGGTCTATTACCCATGACCAGGAGGCTGCCAATGAAGAATTGCAAAGTGCCAACGAAGAAATTGTTTCGAGCAATGAAGAATTGCAAAGCCTGAATGAAGAGCTGGAAACATCCAAAGAAGAAATTGAATCCACCAACGAAGAGCTGATCACCAGTAACCATGAGCTGCATTCACGCATCCAGCAGGTAGAAGAACTGTACACGTATTACGAAGCCATACTGTCTACCGTGCAGGAACCGATGCTTATTCTTGACAGGGATATCCGCATCAAATCGGCCAATAAATCCTTTTGTAAAATGTTTAAAACAACCGAGGATGAATGCATTGGAATATCGCTTTTTAAACTGGATAACAGTCAATGGAATATTCCAAGGCTGCGGCAGTTACTGGAAGACATTGCTTCTAAAAATATATCTTTTCACGATTTTGAAGTGGAACATACTTTTCCGGAGATCGGCACCAAAGCAATGCTGCTGAATGCTCACCGTATTGTTCAGCCTGTTCCAAAAGAAGAATTAATTGTATTAACCATTATTGACATCACCGCAGCACGCAAACTCGCAGTAGAAATTGAGGTAAAGCAGAAGAAGGTGCTGGAGGTGAAGTTGCAGGAAGGAGAGGGAATTCTGAAAGTGACTGAGGATAGCAACAAGCGTTTCAGCATGATGCTGATGAACTCTCCTTTTGCTTTTGCTGTGTTTAAAGGAAAACAAATGGTGCTTGCCATGGCCAATGACAGCATAAAAGAAATTTGGGGAAAGGGATCTGACATAGAAGGTAAAATGCTGCTGGAGATTTTGCCCGAGTTGAAAGGCAGCCCTATACTACCTTTAATTAAAAACGTGTTCAGTACCGGGATTCCTTTTCAAGGGTATGAGTTTTTAGTTCCATTAATACGCAATGGAGTGTTGGCAGATGCCTGGTTTAATTTTGTTTACCAACCTTATATGGAGGTTGACCAAACCGTTTCCGGAGTAACCATTATTGCTTACGAGGTAACAGCGCATGTGATCGCAAAAAATGAACTGGTAGCATCCCAAAAAAATGCGGAATTGAAATCGCAAGTTGCGGAAAATGCAGTGACGGCAAAGCAACAGTTTTTATCAAATATGAGTCATGAAATACGTACGCCGATGAATTCGATTATCGGCTTTACCAATGTGATATTAAAAACGAAACTGAGCGATGCACAAAAGGAATACATCAATGCAATTAAAGTTTCCGGCGAATCACTGATCGTGCTGATCAATGATATACTGGATCTGGCCAGGGTTGATTCCGGAAAGATGACTTTTGAACATGTACCGTTTTATTTATTCTCGTCTGTATCAGACATGCTGCATTTGTTTGAAACCAAAATTCAGGAAAAGAACCTGCAACTGGTTAAACGATACGATACCAATATCCCAACCCTGGTGGTTGGCGATCAGTTAAGATTGCGGCAGATTATTTTAAACCTGATGAGCAATGCGGTAAAGTTTACAGCAACAGGAAAAATATCCATTGGGATAAAGATGCTGCAGGAAGATAAAGAAAATGTGTCGGTCCGTTTTAGTATCGCGGATACTGGTATAGGAATTCCTGAGAAAGACCTCGGTCATATATTTGACGCTTTTCAACAGGTAGCGCTTGAAACCAACCGGCTTTATGGTGGGTCGGGGCTTGGGCTTGCCATCGTGAAGCAATTGGTAGAGCAGCAGGGAGGAACCGTGAAGGTGAAAAGCAAGGAAGGGATAGGGTCTACCTTCACATTTACGTTGAGTTTTAAAAAGACAAAAGTGAACCATCTGGCGGGCTCCCCCGGAAATATGAAAAAGATTGGTCAAAAGAAATTGACCGGTAAAAATACTGTTGCAATCGCCAATGTGTTAGTTGCAGAAGACATTGCTCTCAACCAGCTTTTAATAAAAATTATACTGGAAGGATTTGGCTTTGAAACAACGATCGCTGCCAATGGTAAAATTGCCATTGAGTACCTGCAAAAAAATAAATACGATATCATTTTGATGGATTTGCAGATGCCCGAAATGGGTGGCTATGAGGCTACCGCATTTATTCGCAACGAATTAAAATCTACCATCCCCATCATTGCCCTTACAGCAGACGTAACTGCGGTAGATGTTGACAAATGCATCGCCATGGGGATGAACGATTATATCTCCAAACCCATCAATGAAGAATTATTATACAGCAAAATAATGGACTGTCTTAAATTAGATTAGTACCTGCCAGGTTATCAATCAAACGGATTGATTGATAACCTGGTTCATTAAATGCAAGCTATAAACTAATATCCAGGCCGATACTTGCGTTTAAGAAAAGACGCTCGGGTCGTAAAGTGTTTGGGAACACATAATACACATTCTTTTCGTACGATGCGCCTATATTGCCACGAAGCATAGTTCGGTAGCTGACGAAATAATTCATTGTACTTCCTATCGATGTGATATTGTAAAATCCTGACTGATCCTCGTTATCCTGGTAGCCTCCTTCCGATCGGAAATCAAATGAAATGATGGTACGGGTATTTGGATAAATGGCGTGCTGGAAAAAAATATTGCCCTCAGCCTGTTTATTGGTTCGCTTTGTTTCCACGGTGTTGTTTACTCCTCCAATGATATTTCTGCTAGTGGATGTATAGTCTATATAAGCCAGTTTTACCGAGGCTCCGTAGTTGTTCTGGTGCGTTAAACTTACCGGCTTGTAATGATTAAAACCTGTAATGAACACAAGCGATTGGCTGCTGCTGGTTTGTCTGTATTTATCAGCCAGGTTGTTTAAAGCGGATTGCTGGTTATTTCTTTGAATGGCTGGAATAAAACGTACAAATTTTTCGTTACCGGAAAGTCGTACATTATTAACGGCGAAAAATAAAATGTCATTTAGCCGGGTGAAATAGTTGATATCGGTTTTGGCAATCAATCCTTTTTGTTGAAAATAATTATCAACTGTTTTCAGGATGAATTGTATTCTTCTCCTCGAATCCAGCACACGGGTATTGGTACCATCGGTAATGCTTTGCCCCAGTTCATTTAATTCTTCATCAGACAGCGAACGGGTTAACAGGTTGGCCTCCTGCAGCTCTTTGTAAAGCCACAAGGCATTCTGCATATTGGTTACGTTTTCCAGCCGCCCTTTTCCAATGCCAGTTTGGATAGCCACGGAGTAAATGTCCTGGTTATTTTTTTCTTTATTGGCCGGTATTTCCTGACGGAAATTACTCCGTCCGTAATTGTAATAGGCCACAGCGCCAAGTTCTGTAAAATGATTTTTTGTAAACCATTTATTTAAAACATAGATGGATGGAAATGCATTGAAATTCCTGTTGGTGCGTTCATACGATTGTGTGATTGATTTTCCTGTACCAAAAGAAGTATTTAGGCCTCCATTGGCAGTTAACAATATCCTGTTGGTGCTTTTAGTAAAAAAATAACCTGCTCCAAGGTTTCCACTGGCACTACTGTTTTTAGCATCCATGGGAACCTGATTGTATTGCTCAAACTGGCTGCCACCGTTTACACTATAATTTATTGCCCGGAATCTACTGATCCTGTATTTAAAGTTTTGTAACAAGGGGCCATGCTGGCTAAATAATGGGAGGACAAAAAAGCAAACTGAAATAGTAGATAAAATTTTTCTCATGAGGTTTTATTTAGTGGTGCTAAAGTAAGCAAGTAATATCCACCGCCGATTAAAATTGTAGAGTTTTCCTGTTAATTAAAATGAAATATTAATTTTTTATTTTTGACCCTGGTTGGGGTCCTTTACCAACTACACTTAGCTGCACACCGATTGAAATAGGATTTGAAATGCACTCTTTTTACTGCATCCTTTTTTTGTTTGAAAGCCTAATACTTCAATCAAAGCTCCCAAAAGATGCAGTTATAATTTTCAATAAAAGAATAAGTTTGTTGAAGTTAAATATGAACAGGTTTATCCATTTAGTAACCGCTTTCTCAGTGAACTTTTTCAACCGGAACTTAATTCTTGATTTAAGAAAAATAGTACCCCAAAATGAGAATGAATTTCAAATTAAATAAGTCTTTAATTTATTTAAAATCATCCTGTCGTGACCCGGTAAATAAAATAAAATATTTTAGTGTTTATGTTTTTTAATTGGGCAGATTATGAAAGAATGTTCGTAAATTGTGGAAGGAAATCAGACCTTTAAAAATCTACTGAAAAGGTTCATAAGCCCTTGGCACTGCCGCACATAAAATAACAAAAACTACGACACCCACCGACCGATTTCCTTAATATTTTTTTGAGTAATACATGCGTTTTGCGACGCTCCCATTCTAGATCCTTTGAAAGAGTTTTTTACAGAAACCTCTGTGTCATTTTTTTGATGCAGTAACCTTCTATTGTTTTTTATCTCTAACGCAAAAAAAAATAACATGAAAAAGATTCTACTTTTATCAACCTTGATCCTTACAGCGATTACTGTCAACGCCCAGGATCCCACGATTGTTTCAAACGCTAACAACTGTAGCGTGTTTCGCAACTTTAATACGTATCATGAAGATTTCAGTTCTCCCAGCATTTACTCAGATCCAAATGATGTAGCTTTTAATTGGGATGCGGCAGCGGGAGCAGAAATTGAGAGCAGCCAATTGACGATGCGAACAGCCAGTTTAATTTCTCCCATCTATATCCAGAGTGAACAGGGTGCTGCTACCATTGGTTTTAAATATTCAGTGCCGGCTGGCACCTCTTACAGGTTAAGGATCATTTCTGTAGATCCGAATGATCCGAGAGAAATTGTGGCAACTACTGCTAACGGACCTGTTTACACGCCTTTTAGCCAAACCAGTGGCAATATCTGTTTGTTATTAGTGGATGCAGACCTGGTTCCAGGTAAGCGTGTTCGGTTTGAATTTGCATTTCGGATGACCCAGCCAGGTAATCTTTTATTTGATGATCTGGCATTGTCTGTGGCAGCCGGTCCATTGCCTGTTACCTTTCAGGGTTTTGTTGCCCGGAAAAACAATGATGGCACAATCAAGCTGTTATGGAATGTGGCACAGGAACAAAATGTAAAAGGTTATTTTGTTGAAACCAGTACCAATGGGGCTGATTTTACCAATGGTGGTTACGTAAATGCTGCTCAAAAAATGGTGTATAGTTTTGATTATACCGGGAAGCAGTCTGAGTTGCTATTTTTTAGAATTAAAAATGAAGACTTTGATGGAAAAAGTACCAACTCATCCATCATAAAGGTATTTGCAAAAGATCAAACTGGCAGCAGCATACAGTTGTATCCGGTACCTGCCAATGAACAGGTTACCATTCAGCATGCGAAAGCTTCAACAAATGGGATGATTACTTTATTAAGTCCAGTAGGTAAATTATTACAACAGGTGAAGGTAGCTCCGCTTACGTTGCAGACACAGCTCAACATAAGCAATCTTCCAAAAGGCGTGTACATTGTAAAGTACAATGATGGCATCGCCAGGGAACAAGCTGTCATGCTGATTAAGAATTAGATTTTTGATTTGTTATAAAAAAGGCCTGCTAAGTAGCGGGCCTTTTTTTTGGCGATCCGTGCTATTTAAATAACAATTGATCGGTTGTTAGTTTGTGTGAAGGCAGCTTGATGTAAGCAGGACGGTTTGCGTTCACTAGTTAATAATTTTACAAATGAAAGGCGGTTGAAATTATCCACATGATGAATTAGTTTGTAAAGGCCCTGAAAGATTGTAATAGCAAAGCATAGGGCAAAGTCCTATGGCTGGAAAATGAAATATTGATCAACAAAGTGCTGAAAGGAGGTGATGAAAGAAGATAAGATTATGAAGGGTTTGATTTGCACCCAGTCGCATCCTGAATGATCGGGGAGGTTTAAAAACCGCCTTTGAAAATGCATATACTAATTTGTGGAAATAGGGTGGTAATCTGTTATTTTCATTATTTTGAAAGGATTGCATTTAAACTCTTTGATGGCTTAAAACACCTTATATAGGCTACTTGGGGAAACCCTGTCGTGCTGCGCCCTTTATGGGCTTGTTCCGTATTTCTCATATTTTAAATACGGCGTTGCCCTATGCTGGATTAATTCGCCCTTTCAAATTTTGTTTATTCATTCATTTATTTATTCTATTCATTCATTTATTTATTCATTCATAGGGCTTCACCCTATGCTTTGTTATTGCGCCCTTACAGGGCTTTGATGTGCATAAATTTTTCAATTGAATTACACCCGTTGGTTGCATGGATTTCAACCAATGCCGCCGTGTAAAGATTGTTCTTATTCACTTTCTAAAATGCGGAGCAATTGCAATCGCTTAGCCTAATGACATTGCTTATCGGGGCAGCATATTTTGAGATACTTTTATAAGTCAGAAAAGAAGCGTTGCCCGGATGGGCGTCTATAAAATTGCCAAAATAATTTTTATTAAAATATCGCCTCAATAAGGCATTAAGAAAACGTTTGAAAAGGGATTTAGCTTTCTTAATTTGATACTTGCGCTATATCTATCAAGTATTCAATAGTGATTTATTAAGCATCCACAATTCATCACTCCTCACCCGATAGCTATCGGGTCATCACTCCTCTTTCATCACTCATTTCCTTGCCTCAAAATATTCCCGATAATCTTCACCGCATGTTCTCTGGAGTTTTCTATAAACAGGCTGTGGGTATCCATACCGCCGCAAATAACACCTGCCAGGTAAATTCCTTTTACATTGGTTTCATGTGTATCGCTGTTGTAGACAGGCTTGCGTATTTCATCGGCTGATAGTGCAATGCCCGCCTTTTCAACAAATGATAAATTGGGTTGATAACCGGTCATTGCAATTACCCAATCGTTTTCGATTGTTATTAATCCATCGGGTGTGTTGATGTTGACTTCTTTTTCACGAATGGACGCAATCGTTGAATTGAAATAGGCTTTAATAGATCCTTCGTTGATACGGTTGATGATATCCGGCCTTACCCAATATTTTACCCGTTCACCTACCTGCTGGTCCCTGATTACCATGGTAACGGTTGCGCCTTTGCGATAGGTTTCTAAAGCGGCATCCACGGCTGAATTGCTGGCGCCCACTACCAATACTTTTTGAAAGGCATAAAAGTGCGGTTCGTCGTAATAGTGCGTCACTTTGGGCAGACTTTCACCTGGCACGTTTAGTAAAAAAGGAAGGTCATAAAAACCGGTGGCAATGATAAGGTTGCTGGCGGTGTAATGGTCTTTTGAAGTGGTGATTTCAAAACCGCCCTCCTGCCTTGTGATGCTGCTTACTTCTTCAAATAATTTAACGTCAAGTGTAGCAGAGATGGTCACCCTACGGTAATATTCCAGCGCTTCATTGCGGGTGGGTTTTATATTATTGCTTACGAATGGTACGCCGCCAATTTCCAATTTTTCCGAGGTGGAAAAAAAGGTCATATTAGCAGGGTAGTTGTAAAGTGAGTTTACGAGGCATCCCTTTTCAAGTACCACATATGTCAGGCCTTTTTGCTTTGCTTCCAATGCACAGGCGAGGCCGATTGGTCCGCCGCCGATGATGATAACGTCCAGTTTGTTTTGCATGGGTATCATTAATTCAATTTGGCATCAAAGGCTTTATCTGTGAAATCTACGTCGGTAAAATCTGTTACCACATTGTACAAAGTATCACGCTCAATAGGTCTGCGTTTTACTTGTTTAATGAGCGTTACCAATTCTTCGGTACTCATAGCAGGGTTCTGCTCTTCGCTGCCGGCCATGCTGTAAATTTTGGTAGAGTCATCAATGGTGCCATCAATGTCATTTACACCAAACGATAAACTAAGTTGTGCATTTTCACGACCAAGCATTGGCCAATATGCCTTCAGGTGAGGGAAATTATCCAGGTAAATTCTGGCAATGGCATAAACCCGCATATCCTCAACAGTGGTAGATTCGGGCACATAACTCATCTCATTGTCATGGTTCCGGAATTTTAATGGAATAAAAGTGTTGAAACCACCGGTTTTATCCTGCAGTTCTCTCAGCCGTCTCATATGATCGATGCGGTGTTCGTATTTTTCAATGTTGCCATACAGCATGGTGGCATTGGTATGCATGCCTAAATTGTGGGCCACTTCATGTATGCGCAACCAACCGGTGCCATCTACTTTATCGCCGGCAATTTGTTCCCTTATTTCTGGTGCAAAAATTTCTGCACCACCACCCGGTAAACTATCAAGCCCGGCTTCGTGCAATTGTTTCATGCCTTCCTCCGTGGTAAGTTTTGCTTTGCGGAACATATAATCCAATTCCACAGCAGTAAAGGCTTTTACGTGCAGAGAAGGCCGGTGTGCTTTGATTTTTTGCATCAATTCAATAAAATAAGCTATGTTCATTTTTGGATGCACACCTCCTACAATATGTACTTCTGTAATGGGTTTGCCATCGTAGCTTTTTACGATATCCAGCATTTGATCTATGCTAAGTTCCCAGCCTTCTTCTTTATTGGCGTATAAACGGGAGTAGGAACAAAATTTACAACTGAATACACAAACATTGGTGGGTTCAATGTGAAAATTGCGGTTGAAGTAGGTGGTGTCGCCATGTTTTAATTCACGGATATAATTTGCCAACGAGCCTACAAATGCAAGGCTGCCTTTTTCAAATAACAACATGCCTTCTTCGTCTGTAATCCTGATTTGTTGTTTTACTTTTTCGGCTATTTTTTTTAGGTTGGTATTGGTGGTGTGATTGATTAAACTATCAATGGAAGTACTCATACTTAAATATTTTTGCAAAGTTAATGGAGTGTGTGTGTAAAACAAAAGAGAAGAAGAAGCTCCTAAACCCTAAAGGGGAACTTGACTCTTGAAGTTTATGTTTCTTCAGTATAAACAAAGTTTTGGTATTAAATGTTGCATTGGTCTTTTTGACACTTGCATGTAGAACTTTTGTCTGGTAAAGGATATATTAATGAAGTCGTATTTTGCTCGTCTTTCGATATCGAAAGATGAAATGTAAGCAAGGGATAAATTGGCCACTTTTAATTCGCTCCATAAAGATTTAACTCAAAGCAGTAGTAACAAGTCAGGCACACAACGGAGGCTGCGCCAGGCTGATGACACAACCCAATCTGACCATCCCGGTCTGACGGGATTTTTTGCAGCAATTGAAAACATAAACCCACAATTCCCACCGGCTTCGATTAGATAAATGCAGACATTTAATCTACACCAGCCAGACCAGCACGGTCAGACTGGTAGTTACATTATGTGTTGATATCCTGATTGGTGACTCCCAGTCAGGCGCAGGGGCAATCCTATGTCTTTAATTCGCTCCATAAAGATCAAAAGTACAAGAGTGCGACGCCAATGAAGCTTAATGGAATTACTTCTGCCTGGGTCATAAAAACAATGTTCATTCATTTATCCAAAGATCATTAGTAACTCGTTCACTTACGAGCGATGGGTATTTGCACCCTCCACTTAAACCGCTTAGGTAAACGACATTGATGCTGAATCTACGGACAGCAATTAGTTCCTATTGTTTTACGATTCTTTCTACGATTGTTTTGTTTGAATAAATCATTTTTAAAATATAAACGCCTCTTGAAAGGTTACCCAGATTAATAGTTGTTTCGGTGGTCGCATTGCTATTGAAACGTTTATCCCAAACCAAATGTCCTGCGGAGTTAAATACCTGCAAAGCCTGCAACTGAACCGGCGGCTGGAAATGATGTAAAAGGAAGCTGCTTTGGAACGGATTCGGATAAATCAAATATCCCTGGTTTTTTAAACGCTGTGGTAATGTTTTGGAGCTGATATTCACATTGTCTATCCATAGATTATTTTGTTTGTTGCTCTTAGCCGAAAAATACACCTGGAAAGTGTTGCTCGCCACAACGGGAGTTAG
>JBBQKO010000047.1:0-20187 GCA_038327005.1 Chitinophagales bacterium
ACAAGTTCGTTTATACAGACCATTCTCATTGGAGCATTTTATCAAATCAATACCTGCGTCTGTAAAATCAATGGCCATATTAGATCGCACCAAAGAATCCGGTGCCTCCGGCGAACCAATGTACCAGGATGTGTTGGCTACGTTGGTAGATGCACTGCAACAAGGTAAAATTCAACAATTACCCAGATTGATAGGAGGACGTTATGGCTTATCATCCAAAGAGTTTACACCAGCAATGGTGAAAGCAGTATTTGATGAATTGAAAAAAGATCAACCGAAAAATGGCTTTACGATTGGTATCAACGATGATGTAACTTTTACCAGTTTGAAATATGATCCTTCCTATACATTGGATGAATCTGAATGGAGACAAGGCTTATTCTTTGGATTGGGTGCAGATGGAACAGTGGGTGCCAATAAAAATACCATCAAAATCATTGGTGAAAATACCGACCTGTTTGCACAGGGATATTTTGTGTACGATTCAAAAAAATCAGGTGCAAGAACGGTATCGCATTTACGTTTCGGACCAAAACCAATCCGTGCGCCTTACCTGATTTCCAAAGCAGATTTCATTGCATGTCACCAGTTCAACTTTATTGAAAAAGTAGAGATGCTGGAATTTGCAAAACAACATGCAACGTTCTTAATCAACAGTCCTTACAACAAAGATGAAGTATGGAGCAAGATGACCGGGCAGGTGCAAAAAATGATCATCGATAAAAATATAAAGGTTTATATCATTGATGCAACCAATGTAGCAAGAGATACTGGCATGGCGGGTCGCATCAATACCATTATGCAAACCTGTTATTTTGCGTTGTCGGGCGTGTTGCCAAGAGAAGATGCCATCAGGCAAATTAAGAAAGCCATCGAAAAATCGTACGCTAAAAAAGGACAGAAAGTAATTGATCTGAACTTTAAAGCGGTAGATGCAACGCTGGCTAATTTATACGAAGTGGACTATCCTAAAACTGTATCTGCAGCCATTCATGAATTGCTGATTGTTCCTAAAGAGGCACCGAAATTTGTGCAGGAAGTTACCGCAGTAATGATGGCCGGGCATGGCGATGAATTATCTGTAAGCCAACTGCCGATTGATGGTACTTATCCATGTGGTACTACCCAATGGGAAAAAAGAAATGTATCCGACCTCGTGCCAATCTGGGAACCTGAAAGTTGTATCCAGTGCGGTAACTGTGCGTATGTTTGTCCGCATGGTGTAATACGAGCCAAGTTTTTCCACCAAAATTATTTGGAAAAAGCGCCGGAAGGATTTCAATCAGCACCCATCAATTCAAGAGGTTTTCCTGAAACAAAATATTCTTTACAGGTTTACCTGGAAGATTGCACGGGTTGTAACTTATGTGTGGAAGTTTGTCCTGCTACCAGCATTTTAGATAGCAGCCGTAAGGCCATTAACATGGGCGAAAAAGAACCCATTCTGGAACAAGGCAAACAGAACATCGAATACTTTGAAAACATTCCATGGAACGATCGTTCTAAAATTGATTTCTCTACAGTACATGGTGCACAATTCCTTGAACCATTGTTTGAGTTCTCTGGTGCCTGTGCCGGTTGTGGCGAAACACCTTATCTAAAATTATTATCACAGTTATTTGGCGAACGTTTACTGGTAGCCAATGCAACAGGTTGTTCCTCAATTTACGGCGGTAACTTACCCACCACACCTTGGACGGTAAATAAAGACGGAAGAGGGCCGGCATGGAGCAACTCCTTATTTGAAGACAATGCGGAGTTTGGTTTGGGTATGAGGATCACCGCAGATAAACAATTGGGTGTTGCCAAACAGTATTTGATGGAACTAAAAGATGAATTGGGGGCCACTGTGGTAGATGATATTCTAAACGCCAAACAGGTGTTGGAATCAGAAATGGCAGTACAGCATTTAAGGGTACAATTACTAAAAGAGCAGTTGAAAAAAATGACCTCTTCACCTGCATTGCACCTGCTATCGGTGGCCGACCAATTGGTGCGTCGCAGCGTATGGCTGGTAGGTGGCGATGGCTGGGCTTATGATATTGGATACGGAGGATTGGATCATGCCTTGTCAAGTGGAAGAAATATAAACATACTGGTGTTGGACACAGAAGTGTATTCAAACACAGGTGGACAGTCATCTAAAGCTACCCCAACAGCAGCCACTGCAAAATTTGCGTCCGGTGGTAAATCGGGTGGTAAAAAAGACCTGGCCATGCAGGCTATTTCTTACGGTAATGTATATGTGGCACGGGTGGCATTTGGTGCCAATCCGCAACAAACCTTGTTGGCTATGAGAGAAGCAGAAGCTTATGATGGCCCATCGCTGATACTGGCATATAGTCATTGTATTGCACATGGCTATGATTTAAAGGATGGTTTAAGTCAGCAGAATAAGGCAGTTGAAAGTGGGCACTGGCCTTTAATCCGTTACAACCCAACATTGCGGAAAAAAAACAAAAACCCTTTTGTGCTGGATTCTACGAGGCCAAAAATTTCGCTGAAAGATTATGCTTACAACGAATTAAGGTATAAAGTGCTTACAATGACCAATCCAACAGTAGCAGAAGAATTGATGAAACATGCACAGGATTTAGTGAATTTAAAATGGAAAAACTATGAAGAGCTGGCCACTAAAAAGGCAAGTGATTTTGTTCCGATAGCATGATAAAACGCTGGCAGCCGATCTTAAAAATTGGCTGCCTTATTTTATTTCCCTGAAAAAAGCAAGGTTTAACAAACAGCAGGTATTAAGCTTTAACCAGCTAATTCTAAAAAAAATTTATGAATACGCAAACAACTTACATGGGGATGAAACTTGATTCCCCAATCGTAGTATCCGCCTGTACTTTATCTGAACAAACAGATAACATCGCAATGATGGAAGACAATGGCGCCGGTGCCGTAGTTTTGTTTTCATTATTTGAAGAACAGATACTACAAGAAGAAGCCCGTTTTAAGGAAGTGATAGCAGAAACTACCAATGCGTTTGCGGAAGCGTCCGATTATTTTCCCAATCTGGATGATTACAATGTAGGCACCGATCAATACCTTGAAAATATCCGGAAGGCCAAAGAGCGGGTTAAAATCCCCATCATTGGAAGCTTAAACGGCATCACCAATGAAGGCTGGATTGACTATTCAAAAATGATGGAGCAGGCAGGTGCCGATGCCATTGAAGTAAATATATTTTTTATACCGGGAGATATTCACATGACTTCTTACGAGGTAGAAAATCGCTATCTGAATATCATACATGCCATTAAAAAAACAGTCAAAATTCCGGTGGCTGTGAAACTTAATCCCTATTTTAGTGCCATCGGAAATATGTCGATGCGGATTAAGGATACCGGTGCGGATGCGCTTGTGTTGTTTAACCGGTTTTATCAGCCTGATTTCGATATCAATGATTTGACCATTAAAACGGACTTGCAATACAGTGAAGCCGGTGAGATTAGATTGCCATTGTTGTGGATTGCTTTATTGTATGGCAAAGTAAAATTATCACTGGCTGCTACAACGGGTGTACAAAGTGCAACAGAGGTTATAAAATATTTGTTGGCCGGCGCCGATGTGGCAATGACCGCTTCAAGCTTGTATAAAAATGGCATCCCTTATTTAAAAACCATGAATAGTGAATTAAAAGAATGGATGAACAAAATGGGTTTCGAAAACGTTCAATCATTTAAAGGAAGTATGAGCCAGCAAAATATTGCCGATCCTACCGCATATGAAAGAGCCAACTATATCAAGATATTGGAAGGCGTGAAATGATTAAGACGACCCTGTTAATTCAACCTCTAAGCCCTGCCGGCCGAAGCGATGTAATGCCATTGCTTCGGTCGGCAGTTTTTATTCATAATTTTTCAGCCGAATTTCCGGAGTGGGATTTTATTTCGGCTGAACATAATAAACTGGCGGCAATTTATTTGGTGCCGTTTGTGCTTTGATGATCAATATTATATCTGGAATTAAAACAAACTGAATGGCAACACAAACTGAATACCAGAAAATGTTAGCGGGTGAATTGTATGATGCAGGTGATGAAGAGTTGATGCAGCTGAGGATAAGGGCAAGATCGATCTTGCAGTTTTACAATCAAACCGGTTACGACCGGAAAATCCGCACAGCCATGCTGGAAAAATTATTGGGAAAATCCGGAACCAATATTGATATCCAAACACCTTTCTTCTGCGACTACGGTTGTCATATCAGCGTGGGCAATAATTTCTTTGCAAATTTTAATTGCGTAATGCTTGATTGTAATTATATCAACATCGGCAACAATGTTTTTATGGGCCCAAACGTGCAGTTGTATGCAGCCACTCACCCGGTAATGGCAAACGAAAGAATCAAAGGTCCTGAATTGGGCCAACCTGTAATCATTGGCGATAATGTATGGATAGGTGGTGGCAGCATTATTTGCCCCGGTGTAACCATCGGTGAAAACAGCACCATTGGAGCAGGAAGCGTGGTAGTAAAAGACATACCTGCCAACGTAGTAGCGGCAGGTAATCCATGTAAGGTGATAAGAAAACTGGATTGAGTTAACCCAGTAATGGCCTTTCACCTTCATCAATCCTACGCTAAATTTTATAAAAGTGCTAGTGTATTAAAATTCCAGGAGACATGGTATTTACTGAATACCACCCTCACCCATACATAGCCTTTGGTTTTTCGTCTTCATCAATCCTTTACGAGATTTTGTAGGAGTGCTTTTCTGTTGAAAATTAGGGAGTAGTGTACTGTATATTTTTTTGCCAGAAAAATATTTTTTTAATCTATTCTGAAATGCAAGCTCAGTAAGGGTTTTAAATAGAAGCCGCAATGCTGAACTTCTAACAATCTCTTTGATAATAAAATAAGAAGAATGGCGAAGCCTCCATATGGACTTTCAGTCCTTCTTCAACCTATGGTTTTTAACCCATAGTATTTGAGTTATTTTTATTGAACAATTTTTAATATAATTTTTGTTTTGAGCTTTTTATAAACATCGGTTTTAATAAAAGTTCTTTTATAATATTCGATAGAACGGACTGATTTATAGCCGGCGTTCCATAATCTTTCCGAAGTCTACCTGATACGTTTTAGTGCACTCATGTTTTTTCCAGTATTGCGATGGCATTCATCAAATTCTACCACTATGATCTTGTTACTTGGTTTGCCTTTAATTTTACCATCAATCACCTCGCAGTATCTTTTATAAATTTTAGGTATGACTTTTTTATTGGAAGAATATTTTTATTAGGATCATAGTATAACGATATATGAAAGTAAACCCGCTTACAGCATGTTCAAACGGTGCTGTAATACTTTTGCACATTCCTTATCATTTGGTGGCAAAATCATGTCGTCATGATCGCCTGGGATTTTATGAATTTTAATGCCCTTTTTTGCAAATGGTTTCCAACCTAGAAATTTAGGATCGTTTTGATAATACACTTTTATACTTGAAACAAACAAGTCAATTGGAATTTCAGTCGGCTTCATTACATATTGCCTTATTGCAAATTCATATTTAGCCTGCGCATCCTGAAGCGATTTGTAAAATCGATTCAAAGTTGTTTTATTTCCAATACCTAAACTATCGAGCAAACTTATATATCTAAGATTAAGACACATTACCTGGTAGTCAAAAGTTTTTTTAGGATAACGTAAAAATGATTTTACCAGGTGAATCAACCAGGGAATAAACAAAACTGCTTTTTTTTGTACCCTGGTAAAAAAATTACCCCGGCTTGCAATTTCGTCTAAATCAAAATCAATAATCCCCAATAATTTAACTTTTTTATTCATGGCATTTAATTGCTTTGCCATTTCAAAAGCTACCACAGAGCCGGCCGAAAAGCCAATAAGCGCATAAGGGCCTTTTGGATTTTGTTCTATCATCTCGGTAATATAAAAAGCGGCCATTTTTTCTACTTCCTCCATTAACTCATCATCTCCGTCTTTACCCTTTGCTTTTATTCCATATACCGGCTGATCCTCATCCATATGCCTGGCGATGTTATTGAAGACCATTACGTCCAATCCTGTCCCGTGTACTATGTAAAGCGGGTCTTTATTTCCGGCAGGTTTTATTGCGACCAGCGACTTCCATTTACTTAACCCTGCTTTATCCTGCATCACTGAAGCCAATCCCGAAATAGTGGGGTATTGAAATAGGGTCGATGGCGGTATTTTTTTTCCTGTCTTATTTTCGATCCGGATCATTACTTCAATTGCAATTAACGAATGACCACCCAAATGAAAGAAATTATCTGTAAGACTGATGTCATTTATATCCAGTAATTCAACCCAAATATCTTTGATAAATTCTTCGTCTTTGGTAAGAACGCCATGCGTTCTGACAATATTATGTTTAATATTAAAAGTTGGTTCCGGTAAAGCTTTTCGGTCAACTTTTCCGTTGGGTGTTAACGGAAGAAAGGGGAGTATTTCAAAATGAGCTGGTACCATATAAGCCGGTAACACTAGGGAAACATGTTCTTTCCATTGATTGATTGTTTCTTTTGAAATAGCGGGATGATTGTTTAAGTCTTCCTCTACAACATAGGCAACCAACCGGGCATCGCCCAGCTTATTTTCTTTACAAATCACCACCGCCTCTTTTATGCCAGTAATTGATTCCAGTATATTTTCAACTTCACCCGTTTCAATCCGGTAACCCCGTATTTTAATTTGGTTGTCAAGTCGGCCAAGGCATAGAATTTCTCCATCTGGCAAAACTTTTCCAAGATCACCTGTACGGTACATTTTTTTTGTAGCAACAAATGGATGTGGTATAAATTTCTCCCTGGTAAGATCATCCCGGTTGAAATATCCTCTTGCAAGTCCATCTCCGCATATGGCAATTTCACCGGTGGACCCTTCAGATAAAAGATGAAAAGCTTCATCAATTATAAATACCTGTGTATTATTGATCGGTTTACCAATGGTAATGATTTCATCAGTTGCTACAATCTGTTTTCCGGTTGAATAAATGGTGGTTTCAGTAGGCCCATACATATTCCAAAGTGTTTGACACCGGGGAATTAATTTACCAGCCAGATCTTTTGACAATGGTTCGCCGCAGCAAAGAATTTTTAGATCAAGCTTTTTTTCCCAACCGGATGAAAGCATCATTTTATAAGTAGAAGGGGTGGCCTGTATCACTGACACTTTTTTTTGCTCAATTAATTTGAGCAACGAATTGCCGTCTTTGGTTTCTTCTTCTGTTGCCAATACCATCGTTGCTCCACTGATAAGAGGCAGGAATAATTCCAAACCTGCTATATCAAAAGCAATCGTGGTAACTGCCAACAAAATGTCCCGTTCGGAAAAGCCGGGAAAATCAAACATGCTATATAATAGATTGCCAAGATTATGGTGTTCAATCAGCACTCCCTTAGGTTTGCCCGTTGAGCCTGATGTGTAAAGAATATAGACCAAATCGTTTGAAGATACTTTTATATTGGGTGGAGTTGATGGTAGTTTTCGTGATTGCTCACTTGCGTTTTCTATCAGCATACATCCGGTGGGATTACTAAATTTCCCATCATATTTTCTGGAGGTAATTAAAAGCGTTGCATTCGTATCTGCTAAAATGAAAGAAATCCTATCTTCCGGATAATCCGGGTCAAGCGGGATATATGCTGCACCGGCCTTCATAATCGCCAGTAATGTTATCAGCATTTCGGGTGATCGATCCAGTGCTATTCCAACAAAATCACCAGAGATAATTCCTTGTTGAATAAGGTAGTGGGCTAACTGGTTGGCGCTTTCTTCCAGGTTCAGATAGGTATATTCCTTATCCTGAAAAATGAGTGCAGTTTTGTTGACAGCTTTTGCTGCCATCATGCTGATTAACTCATGAACCGGCTTATCCGGAAATGTGGATACCTTGCCCATTAACTCAATGGGCGTTTTTTGAAATGAATTTTTATTCACCAATTGAATATCGCCCAGTTTTACCTGAGGATTTGCGGCGATCGTTGCAAGCAATTGTTCAAATTGTTGCATCATTCCTTCAATGGTAGATCGTTTAAAAAGTTGGGCATTGTACGACCATTCCAGCGTGATGCTATCATTGGATCCGCTGATATTTAAAAACAATTCAAAGTTTTCGAAAGCCCTTGGGTTACTTGATAATTGGTGTTTCAATAGATGAAAATCTACTTTGTCATCCATGCCCATATCAATATTAAATACTACAGGCACCAATGGAATGCGGGAAGGGTCTCTCGCAATTTTTAATTTTTTAAGGATACTTCCAAATGTAAGTTGCTGATGTTCGTATGCATCAAAAACTGCAGGCTTTCTCTTTTTCAGGTATTCGATAAAAGAAATCTCTTTTTCAGGATTACTGCGCAATGGCAATAAATTTACGCAATGCCCAACCAGGTAATAATTCGCAGTTACCGACTGGCCTGCCGTGGGCAATCCGATCACAATGTTACCCTGCCCCGTTAACCGGTATAAAAAAGTTTCAAAAGCAGCCATCAATGTTGTAACCAGGCTACACCCGGCATTATTGCCGGTCAGTTTTAAATCAGCAATCAATCTGTTGCCCAACAGGTAGTCAAACCGGCTGCTTTTATAGGAGCGTATTGCCGGCCTTGAAAAATCTGTCGGTAGATTTAACACCGGTATGTTATTTACAAATTGATTGACCCAGAAATTTTCTGTTTGTTGGTATTCATTGCTTTTTAGAAAGCTTAACTGCTGCAAGGTATACTGACTAAATAAGACCGGCCTAGGCAAATCAATAAATTTTTGCTGAACTTCTGCAGAATACAATTTCCCAAGATCCTGCAGTATGATGCCCATTGACCAGCCATCACAAATAATATGATGGGCGGTCAACACTAGTAAATATTCCTGCTCATTTGATTTTAATACGCATGCTTTTATTAGCGGACCATTCACCAGGTCAAATAAGTGAAAGGAATCCTGATGAATATAATCCTTTATCAATTGCTGCCTGTTAATGAGGGTCTCTGAAGAAAAATCCGTCCAGGTGAGTTCAAAAGGAAGACTTTTAAAAATAAGCGACTGTTTGTTTTTAAAGCTAAAAACTGAACGGAGTGATTCATGCCTGCTGATTAGTTGTTGAAATGCATTTTCGATCGCCTCCCTATTCAGCTTGCCGGTAAATTTTAAGGTAACAGATTCATTAAAAGCACGGTTGGCATCATCACCACCCAGCATACAGGAAGTCAATATTTCTACCTGTGGTTCAGTACAAGGTATTATAAAAACGATTTCTGGCCCTTCAAATGGGTTATAATCAACACTTTCCAGGTTACCAGTATTGCCAATTCCTTGTACCATACTTATTTATTTAATTCTAATCGTAAATATTTGCCCGGTCGTTCATTATCCGCAATGTACCATGCAGGATTTCCTTCATCATCCCTCCCCAATTTTGCACCGGTTAAAGGGGGGGTACTAAAAGGGAATAAAATATTTATTTCAGCAAACGAGTTTTCCTTTGAAAGATTACCTCCAAAAAAACCAGCCGCTATCATTTCATCCGTACTTTCTATAAAAAGGCGGATTACCTCATCGATCTCTGCATCACTGATTGCTTCTGTCATAAAGCATGGAAATCCATCCCACACATGCACTCCTTTATATCGCATCAGGGTAAAGAGAAGCTCTCCGTAAGGCACCTCTAATTTAAATTTAATTTTCCACATTGATCCAAACTGGGCTATAAAAAACGGCAGGTTTCTTTTTTCAAATTCCGGATTTAAGGTATTGGCAATCTTATCACCTTTTGCATTGAGACTGAGCTGTAAACCGGGCCCCTTCTTCTTCATATATTGCAACGAAGCTTTTGCAGCGGCCAATGCCAGCGGATGCCTTACAAAAGTGCCTGCAAAATAAGTGACACCCACCTCTGGAAATGAGCTATCACCATATTGCCAGAACCCGCCATCCAATGCATCCATCCATTCTTTATTGCCTGCTATTACACCAATGGGTATACCTCCGCCAACTACTTTTCCATAAGATGAAATATCTGCCTTAATTCCAAACAAAGCCTGCGCCCCCCCGGCATGCATTCTGAAACCAGTAATCACTTCGTCAAAGATTAAGGCAGTACCTGATATGGCTGTTATTTTCCGTACTTGTTTTAAAAATTCAATTGGTCTGAATTCTGGACGACGGCTTTGCACAGGCTCCACCAACACTGCCGCCAATTCGTGCGCCCTTGCTTTAATTATCTGTAAACTTTCTTCTGTACCGTAATCTAAAATCAACATATTCTGAACGGCTTCCGGCATGATGCCTGGTGCAGCAGGATAGGACTTTAATTTTTTTGTTCCCCTTACAATTACTTCATCCACAATGCCATGGTAAGAACCCGTAAATGCAACAATCAATGATCGTCCGGTAACTGTTCTGGCAATTCTCATAGTGCCCAACACGGCTTCAGATCCGGTGCTACATAGTGCAGCCCGATCGAAACCCGTCATTTCGCAAACCAGCTTACTTACCTCTCCCGCTAATTCGTGCTGGGGGCCTACTTCAAAACCGCTTTCTATTTGTTCGTGGAGCGCTTTTTTTATGATGTCTGGCTGATAGCCTAGCATTGAGGAGCCAAAACCATTTAAAATATCGATGTATTCATTGCCGTCAATGTCCCATAACTTGCTACCGCTTGATTTATTAACAACGATCGGATAGACAATCTCTTTTGTAAGTGGTTTAAAACCCGAAACTACCCGGGGGTCTGACATAAATGACCGGTGCTGCTGCGCATATATTTTACTGCTGACGGTTTTCTGATTATATTTTTTGGTGAGATCCTGAAGGAAAACTTTTTGTTTATCAGTAAGTTCCGTAACCTGTCTTTCGATTCGTGCAGTGGCTCCAAAGGGCTTTTTTATTTCAATCGCTTCTTCAGGCGATAATTCATTGCCTTCTTTATCAGGAACAACTACCGCTGAAATATTTTTGTAGACAGGTGCCGGTTTTCCGAACTCGTTGGCAGGGTTTTGCACCGGTTTCGATCCCTGGATAAGGGCGACCTGTTTTGCCAGTATTTGCAATTGCTGGTTAATTAGTTCCAGACTTGCGTCAGCAGCCATCTGTCCATTGCCGTTATTTCCAAGGAAAATTATATTTTCAGAAGGAATATTGCTTGCATGCGCAACTGCTTCTGGCCGAAACTGGTGAGCCGGTAGATTTTCATCCAGGTATTGTGCCAGCGTTTCAAGGGTAGCGAAATCCTCGTTTAATTGACGGAAAGTAATGGGTAAACCAAACTTCTTTTTAAAGGTCAATGCAAGCTGGGTTAACAACAGCGAATCTAATCCCAATTCAAGGAATGTCATATTTGCCATACAATTAGCGGTGTCAATACCAACAGCGTCTTCTAGTATTTCTTTTATTTTTTCGATTAAATTTTCTTTTCGCATAACTGGTTGGGTTGAAATCATTTCGGTTGATATCGTCTTGTTTTGAGGGATTGACTGCCCATTTAAAGTAATGTTGGTGGAAAAAAATGACTGGTCGTTTGCTGCCGGGGTGGTTACCAGACTAACCCAACAAATTTTTCTATCAAATGAATAAGCAGGCAGGTTGATTTTATTTCTTTTTTGATCTGAGTAGAAGCTTTTCCAATCTGGTTTAATACCATTTAGCCAAACCTGCCCCAATGCTTTTAGCAATGATTCATATTCCGATTTTTGGCAGCTATTATTTTCCAAACTGGTAATAGTTTGTATGGTTCTGCCACTGCTTTGCTGTTTTACAAGTGTAGACAAAGCATTGCCTGGCCCTACTTCAATACAAAGTACGTTACCCTGATTTAAAATAGTTTCGATTGCCTCCCCAAACAATACAGTTGACCTTAAATGTCCTGACCAGTATTGTGGATCGGTTGCCTGAGCATCTGTAAGCCAGCTACCAGTTACGGTAGAAACGATTGGTTTTCGGGGATGATTTAATTTTACCTGACTTATTATTTTTTCAAATTCATCAACGATAGGATCCATCATCGATGAATGAAATGCATGACTGGTTTGTAATTTTTTATTGGCAATTGACTTTTCATTTAAGATTTTTGAAAAGCCATCAATCGCTTCTATTTCGCCTGCAACTACAAACAATTGATTGCTGTTGATTGCAGCTATTGATAGGCTGGCTGGAAGGATGGCTTTTAAGTCTGCCGCCTTAGCTCTTACGGATAGCATACTTCCACGGGGTAGTTCACTAACCATTTTTCCACGTGCTGCAATAAGAAAAAGCGCATCTTCTAAGGAGACAACACCTGCAAAACATGCTGCTACAAATTCACCAACACTATGGCCGCAATAAACAGATGGTTCTATTCCCCAGCTCATCCATAATTTTCCAAGTGCATATTCGGTTACAAAAATGGCCGGTTGTGTGTATCTGGTATTTTTTAAAAGTTCTTCTGCTGTTTCGTTTATTTCGGTTGGGAAAATGATTTGCCTTGCGTCGGTTTCCAACAGCGGCAGCAGTATGGCTGCACATGCATCCACAGCCTCCCGATATACCGTTTCTTGTTGGTATAGCGAAAGTCCCATGTTCAGGTACTGTGACCCCTGGCCTGGAAACAGGAATACCTTTTCTGCAGGTAATTCTTTTAAATGATTCCGTTGTAATGAGACTGCATCCTGTTCCAATGCCCTGACCAGTTGATCAGTGTTTTGTGCCAACACGAATCTTCGGTAATTAAAATCTTTACGGGTTGAATGCAGCGTAAAAGCTATATCCGCCAGATTAATATCGTTGTTTTGTTTTGTAAAAGCCGCCAGTTTTGCAGCATAGCCAGCGAGACTATTTTCCGATTTTGCAGACCATGTTATCAATTGGAAATGCCGGCTACCAGATGATTCAGGCAATGCCATTTCATAATCTTCCATTACCACATGTACATTTGTGCCTCCTACTCCAAAAGAACTTACACCGGCTCTCCGGTAAGATTCAGTTCGCCATTCTGAAAGACTGGTATTTACGTAAAACGGGCTATTTTTAAAATCGATATTTGGGTTTGGCCGATCAAAACCCAGCGATGGTGGAATTTTCTTGTGATGTATGGCCAGTGCAGTTTTTATTAACCCAGTTACACCGGCTGCCGCAGTCAGATGTCCCATGTTACTTTTCACGGAGCCGATTGCACAAAATTGATTGAGCGGTTGATCTCCAAAAGCCATTTTTAAACCTTCTATTTCTATCGGGTCGCCCAGGGGTGTGGCAGTACCGTGTGTTTCAATGTAGCCAATGGTTGAAGGGTCAATGGCTGCATCCCGGATGGCCATTGCAATGGCATGTGCTTGTCCTTCGCTGCTTGGTGCGGTAAAACTTCCTTTTCCGCCGCCATCGTTATTTATACCAACACCTTTAATCACAGCATAAATGGTATCGCCATCCTTTTTTGCCGCTTCGATACCTTTCAATAATACTACGCCTGCACCATCACTAAAAACGGTACCGGTAGCATTGGCATCAAAACTTCGACAGTGGCCGTCCTTGCTAAGCATGGCACCTTCCTGGTATAAATGTCCACTTTTTAATGGCGATGTAATACTTGCGCCACCTGCCACTGCTATATCGGTTTGTCCGTTGCGGATGCTTTCAACCGCCTGTGCAATTGCAAGTAAAGAGGTAGAGCAGGCTGAATAGACACTTACCGCAGGCCCTTTCAGATTCAACTGATAGGCCGTACGGGAAGAAATATAGTCTTTTTCATTTACGGTCATTACTTGAAAACTGCCGACCTGGTCAATTAACCTGGAATGCCCATGTACATTATTGTAATAATAGGAATTGGTGCCAGTTCCGGCAAATACGCCTATCGTCCCTTTGTATTGATGGGGCAGGCAACCCGTTTTTTCCAATACTTCCCAGGCGATCTCTAAAAAAATCCTTTGCTGAGGGTCCATCAGCTCCGCCAGCTTTGGATTGATCTCAAAAAAAGCCGCATCGAATTGATCTGCGCCATCAATTATACCCTTGGCAGCTACATAGTCGGGGTCATTTTTAATATCTATTGCAATTGCTGGGTCTAGTTCTTCTTTTGAAAAAAACTGGATGGTTTCCTTGCCATTTTTTAATATGTCCCAAAACTCTTCTATGGAATTGGCACCCGGAAAGCGACCTGCCATGCCGATGATAGCTATATCTGAAGAAGTACGCATTATTGATTTTGCGGGTAGTTGAATGGCAATATTTTTATCCTTTTCCAGAAAAGCTGTAATTCCAGCTATAGTAGGAAACTGGTACAGTTTTATTATTGGTAAAACATATTTGTACTGATTGTTTAATTCAGCAACAGTTTTTTGCGCCAGCAGGGAGTTTCCACCAATTTCAAAAAAATTGTCATCTAAACCTATTTTACCCAACTGCAAAATTGTACTCCAGGTATTGGCTATGTTTTTTTCAATGATGCTAACAGGCTTTTTATAGATGGTATTAATATCTTGTCTTTTAAAATCTGGCTGAGGTAATAACTTTCGGTCTACTTTACCACTGGCAGTCGTAGGAAATTCACTCATAGAAACATAGTAGGCCGGTACCATAAAGTCGGGCAACGACTTTGCAACAAATTCTTTAATTCGTGAAAAGTTGATGGTTTCTCCAATTGAAATATAATAGGCCGCCAGGTATTTTTGCCCGGGAATGTCTTCTCTTGCAATTACAACTACTTGTTTTACTGAGGGGTATTGTGCAATTACAACTTCTATTTCGCCTAACTCTATCCTGTTGCCCCTTATTTTAACCTGGCCATCCTTTCTGCCAAGAAATTCAATTTCGCCGTTGGGTAAATATTTCGCCATATCCCCGGTTCGATAAATTTTCATGGGTCCCTTTTCCGGGTGATTCCAGTCAACAAATTTTTGTGCAGTTAATGCTGGCTGATGTAGATATCCTTCCGCAAGGCATTGCCCGGAAATGATGAGTTCGCCCTCTACTCCATCCGGCAAAGGAACCAAATTGTCGTCTGTAATAAATATATCAACCTTTGAGATTGGACTGCCAATATTTGGTAATGGTGCCCAGTTAGCAGGATTACCGTTTAGCTGCAATTCCGTCACTACGTGACACTCTGTTGGCCCATACTGATTACATAATTTGCTGGATGGTAGTTCGCTGATAAATCTTCTGATTGGTGGGGTAATCTTTAATTGTTCGCCTGCCGTTATAATTTCAGTAAGGCAGTCAGGAAAGATATTGAATGAAACCGCCATCTCTGCCAAGTATTGAAGCGCAATAAAAGGCAGGTAAATCCTGCTTATCTTATTTTGCCGAATCACCTCCAACATTTTTAACGGATCAAACCGCATCTCATCTTCAATTAAAATGAGCGTACCTCCCGTAGTAAGGGTGGCAAAAATTTCCTGGAATGAAACATCAAAACTCAAAGGAGCAAATTGAAGCGTGCTGGTTCCTTCGCCAGCCGAAGATGTTTTTTGTTGCCACATTAATAAGTTTACCAATGCCATATGTCCCATGCAAACACCCTTGGGCTTACCAGTTGACCCCGAAGTATAAAGCACATATGCAAGTGTACCTGCAGCGCCCTCTTTCGCTTCAGATTGAGAGTCAAATGCAGCATTATTGATGATGCAAAGACCAGCGTTCGTAAACAGTTTATTGTTACTATCAGCAGAATAGCACCAGCGAATTCCCGAATCATCAACTATTTGCTGAATCCTGTGTTCGGGGTATGATGGATCCAATGGCAGATAAGCCTTCCCTGATTTTAGAATAGCGATCACTCCAATAATCATTTCGATGGATCTGCTTGTACTGATGCCGATTATTGGCTCATCAGTTGCAAGGTGCAATATTGAATTGGATAAAATGCCCGACTTTTCGTTTAATTCTTTATAGGAAATAGAATGCCCACCAAATGCAACTGCAGTTAGATCTGCGTTATGAAGGGCACATGTTTCAAAAACCGAATGGATATAGTCAGGAGTTATTTCGCGACCAATTATTTTAAATTCATTTTTAGGATTCATGTCAGTTAGGATAAAACATAAAAAAATTACTTAAAAAAGATTCAACTGAATTAGGCATCGTTTGGTAATTCTTTTTATGATTAATGCTGTGAACTTTTAGTCATATGGGCATTAGAAAACAAAATGCATAATATTAAAATGCAAAATGGAAAATTATAGTTTTGACTAAAAAGGATCTGACGCAATCCCGAAATTGACTTTGGTAATCTGGAAATTCATTTAAATGGAAAGTATTTCCAAAATTTAAAAAATATAGATTTTCACCAAACGACACGATCTTTCAATCATTTATAGTTTTACATATCATTCACTTGCTTAGGTTAATATTCATAGAAAACTTCCTTGAGTAAACAAGATTTCTTTTTAATTTTCTTCATTTCCAGTCTTCCAATTCTTCCTATTTCATTATACCTTAAAACTGCCTTGCCAATTGAGCTGTTTTTAAACGTCAAAATCAACTCAATAGTCTTTATGTATTAAAAAATAAGTGCTTTCAAGTGAGACAACGTTAATAACTCATAATTGATAAATAGCATAACATAGGTTACACTTTTAGTCGTAGCACAACATAGGTGACACTTTTTTACAGTTCTTTGACATAAAATGTTGATACTCACATAAAAATAATTTATTTATGATTGAGAAAGTGAAGTTAATTAAATTTTAAGCTACTTTTTAAACACTATTGGAAGATCTGCACATTGAATAAAAATTTACGTTGTTTTTACATTCAGTTTTCAGTTTTTAGAATTATTTAATCATTCTTTGGGATTCAATAAGTATACATAAGTTTTATGTAAACTCACCTGTAACTTCGAACCGAGCAGGGAGAGTTTTGAATGTTTCTTCAACCTATAACTATTTTTCCTTCACAGTAATTAAAACAGCATGTTGTGATGGTTCCTTTAATTCTTTAAGTGAGAGAGGCCTGTAGATTATTAATTTTTAGTCTTTTGATTTTAAAGAATAAATCAAATCAATTTGCCAATGCAGCGTAAACAAGTGCCCTGAACTTTTCCACCACATCACCGTGACTACCTCCTTGTAACTGCCGGTAAAAAAGCAAAACCATTTTTTCTTTTGGATCTACCCAGTAAGAAGTAGCAAAAGCGCCGCCCCAGCTAAAAGTACCTTCATTGGCAGGTGTTCGGGCACTGCCCCGTTCTGTTACTACCTGAAAGCCGAGCCCAAACTTATCGGCACCTAAACTGAGATCGCCAATCTGGTTCGTGGTCATCATTCTTACACTGTTGCGACTAAGTAATTGTTTGCCATCGTACTTACCTCCATTTAATAGCATTTGAAGAAAAACAGCATAATCATATGCAGTTGATGATAGACCGGCACCCCCTGAATAATAGCTGCTTTTAATCAATGGATAGTTCACCACTGTTGGCCCATTGAGCATATTGCCTTCTGATTTTTCAAGGTGGCCCAGCGAATCTTCTGTATATAAATTTACCAGTCTGCCAGCCTTTTCTTGCGGGATAAAGAAATAAGTATCCTTCATACCCAGCGGATCAAAAATGCGGGTTTTGAAAAAATCATTCAGCGAACTTCCCGAAACCACTTCTACCAAGCAACCCAGCAGATCGGTATTTAACCCATAGGTAAATTTTTCACCCGGTTGGTGCATCAATGGCAGTTTCCCCAAACGGTTCATGGCCGCCAGCAGGGTACTGTTTGAAACGCCTATACCTGCGGTGATATCATTTTTTGCATAAATGGCATTGGCTTCCTTACTGCCGATTTGTGCATACCCAAGGCCGGAAGTATGTGTCAGCAAATCCCTAATGGTGATCTCCCTTTTAGCCGGGATTGATGTATAGCTTGTATCAGTTGCAAAGAATTTTTCCAGTACAGTTTGCTTTCTAAACGCAGGAATATATTTTGAAACAGCATCATCTAATAGCAATTTGCCTTCTTCAAATAGCATCATGATGGCAACGCTTGTAATGGCTTTTGTTTGTGATGCAATCCTGAAAATGCTTTCTTTCTGCAAAGGCGCTTTAGTTGATATGTCATTGTAGCCAGCCGCTTTGTAATATACCATTTTTCCATTGCGGATGATCAAAGCTACGCCTCCGTTCATCCATTCCTTTTGAGACCACTCGTTCATAGCCTGTTCAATTCGCTGCAAACCCTGTGTTGAAAATGCTGTTGCCGCTGCATTGGTAGCAGGAACGATTTTTTGAGCAGTTAAAGTGCCTACCTGAATCAAAATGAAACTTAACAGGAGAATTTTATTTTTCATATACTTTTTTTAAAATTAATTGTAAACGATTGATTTTTAATCACCTGGGTGATAAGACTTCTTCGCTTGTTTCATAACATCTGCTTTGTAAAAAAGCACGTCTTTAAATTTCCCCTGGGTGTACATTTCAAGCTGGTCGTTAAAATGTGGTGATTTTGGATCGCTACTTTCTCCTCCGGCCAGCAATGATTTTGCAGTTACCTTTTTACCAAACTCTACCGCACACACAAAGCTATTGCCACTAACGCCGTATCGCTTTTTTGTTCCCGGAAAATAACGGCTGTTGTAGGAAGGCAACATGCCCCACAGTGCAGAGGCAAAAGGAACCGGCATACTGGGCAACTGATCATTGTATTGTTGATTGATGTCGCTGCTCACCCGCTGATAGCGGTTGATATCGCCCCAGGGGATTTGCCATTTTCCAAATTTGTCGGATAATTCGGTTACAACTTTTTGAAGCGGGACCAATAAATCTTTTGCGGTTGCATTTTTAACGAAGTATTTTGTAACGGTTACCTGATCATCTTCTCCCTCTTCGATATAAATTTTTCTAAGGTTAGCTGTCAGCAATTGTGCCCATTCGATGGCAAGGGTTGTTGCTACTGATTTTTCTGCAGCATGATAATCCCAGTGTTTTAAAATGGTAACGGGTTCCTCCAGTTGGAGAAAACTCGAATCGCCGGTTAATTTATTTTCTTCATATAAATTAACCAGTGCCGGTATCAACAGTTCAAAAGCGGCCAGGTAGGTGTCATAACCGGCAGCGATGGTTTTATCGATTGTAAATCCGTTTTGATTACTCAATACCTTGGCAGCATTGATGCCCCGGAAATTTTCGCCATCGGGTGCCATGTAAGATGGATAATTTTCCTTTTTAGGACTACTAATTCCGGAAACCGAAAAGGGACTGGAATTGCAGTTTTGAATCCATCCGGTTGCAGGGTTATACACATGCACAATTTCGTTCAGGGTGTGCAAGCCTTTCCATTCTGTGGCCGAAATGCTTCCATCAACAGGTTTACTCCAGTTGAGTGTTTTATCTCTTCGGGGAACAAAATCTCCATGCCAGTAGGCGATATTTCCCTTGTTGTCAGCAAACACAGTATTGTTGGAGGTATTGGCATACAGTGACATATTCTTTTTATAATCTTCGAGCCCTTTGGCTTTGGTGCGTTCCCAGCTTTGAATCAAACTGGTAAGGGAACGGTTATAGCCTTTCACACTGATGTACTTACCATTTCGTTTAGCCATTACCGGGCCATGGTGGGTATAAAATCCGGTGAAGTTTTTCGTTTCAATCAGGTTGTCTTTTTTTACCCGAATGGTGATTTTTTGCTTTGATACCGGACGTAATTTTTGATCATATTCATACAATAGCCGATCGTTTTTTTGAACGAATTTTTCTTCATACAGGTCGGCCACATCTACATTGCTGGAAGTGTGCATCCAGCCACAGTACTCATTAAACCCCTGGTAAATAAAAAACTGCCCCCAGGTAACTGCACCGTACACATTCAATCCTTCTTCACTTACCATTTGCACTTCTGGCCTGAAATAAAAGGTTACATGCGGATTGATGTATAGGATGGCGTTGCCCGATGCCGTTTTGGAAGGCGCAATGGCAAAACCGTTGGAGCCTGTGGTTATTTCTTTAAACTTATTTTCTGTTGATGCTACAGGCAACTCGCTACCAGTATAGAAATTTTTTACATCAGCTTCAGTAATATTGCCGGTGCTGATGGCGCCAATACTTCCGTCTGTCCATAATAATGGATACCATGGTTGAAACCGTTGAAGCAATGCCGGTTTAACAGTTGGATGTTTATATAGATAATAGTTGATCCCATCTGCAAAAGCGTTCATTAGTTTTTGCAACCATAATGGACTTTTTTTATAATCTGCTACCGCATCGGCAGAATCTATGATGAGCTTTAGATAAAGATCGTTGTA
>JBBQKO010000048.1:0-20096 GCA_038327005.1 Chitinophagales bacterium
AATATACATTAAACTATGCACAGGAATTAGATAGCCAGGATAAACTAAGTTCATTCAGGGAACAGTTTTATGCGCCTTACCTGCGTGGAAAAAGAGCTACCTATTTTTTAGGTAACTCCTTAGGACTTCAGCCAAAAACAACCCAGGAAGAAATACTGAAAATAATGGATGGCTGGGCCAACTTTGGTGTGGAAGGGTTCTTTTTAGGGAACGATCCATGGCTGAATTATCACCAACATATCACTCCCCTACTAACTGATATCATTGGTGCAAAGCAGGAAGAGCTTGTTACGATGAATCACCTTACGGTAAACCTGCACTTACTGATGATCTCGTTTTACCAGCCAACCAAAACACGCTATAAAATTATTTGTGAAGCGAAGGCATTTCCTTCGGATCAATATGCTTTTCAATCGCAGGTAAGGCTGCATGGATTTGACCCTGCAGATGCGATTGTTGAAGTGTATCCGAAAGAAGGAACTGAACTAATAACAACAGAAGATATTTTAGCTACCATTGAAGCTCATAAAGATTCCGTGGCATTGGTTTTATTTAGTGGAGTAAATTATTACACGGGGCAGGTTTTCGACATCAACGCAATTACAGCAGCAGCACATAAAGCCAGCGCATACGCAGGTTTTGATCTGGCACATGCAGCGGGTAATATCAAATTGCAACTGCATGACTGGCAGGTAGATTTTGCAGCATGGTGCAATTATAAATATCTAAACAGCGGTCCCGGTGCCATTGCCGGCGCATTTGTGCATGAACGCCATTTAAGCGACTGCAAGCTGCCTCGTTTGGAAGGATGGTGGGGCAATAATATTTCCAACCGTTTTAAAATGGAAAACAAATTTACCCCATCTGCAACCGCAGAAAGCTGGAGCATGAGTACCAGTCCGATTATGTTACTGGCTGCCCACAAAGCATCGCTGGAAGTATTTAAAGCCGCAGGTTTTGATAACCTATTAGAGAAAAGTAAAGCCTTAAGCGACTTCCTATTTTTTGCGCTCAACCATATCAACCAGCCCGACCAAAAATTCTCCATCATTACACCACAGGATGCCAGCCAACGAGGTTGCCAGGTTTCTATTTCGGTTAATGAAAATGCCAAAGCCATCTTTGATACGCTGATGCCGCTGGGAATTTTTGCCGACTGGCGGGAGCCAAATGTCATCAGGGTTGCGCCGGTTCCGCTTTACAATAGCTTTGAAGAAATATTTATTTTTGCGGATACGTTAAGGCAACTTTTAGATAGCTAATGAATGTAAACAACGAAGTTGCATTTTGCAATTAACTTTGCCCTATGACCAGAAAATACCTAATCGATCAGATACAACAAAAGAAAACCTACCTCTGCGTAGGATTGGATACGGATCTTGCAAAGATTCCGAAGCATTTACAATCGCATCCCGATGCTGTTTTTGAATTTAATAAAGAGATCATTGATGCTACCAAAGATCTTTGCGTAAGTTATAAAATTAACACCGCCTTTTATGAAGCAATGGGCCTGAAAGGATGGGAGGCCATGCAAAAAACGGTGGACTATATTCCTGCAGAACATTTCACGATAGCTGATGCAAAACGCGGAGATATTGGTAACACTTCTTCTCAATATGCCAAAGCATTTTTTGAAGTATTGAATTTTGATGCCATCACTGTAGCGCCTTATATGGGCGAAGACAGCGTTCGGCCTTTTTTAGAATATGAGAACAAATGGACCATTGTTTTGGGCCTTACCAGCAACAAAGGATCGGATGATTTTCAAAAATTATTAGTGACAAATAAAAGCGAACAGGACCTGCCAGTGGTACCGGGTATTATAGATCCATACCGACCTGCATTTTTATACCAGCGTGTGATTGAAACGATTGCAGGATGGGGTACACCGGGTAATTTAATGTTTGTAACAGGCGCTACTAAAGCCGCCGACTTTGCAACCATCCGCAACATGATTCCAGATCATTTTTTATTGGTGCCAGGCGTGGGTGCACAGGGCGGCAGTTTATCAGAAGTTTCCAAATTCGGGCTGAACAAAGATTGTGGGCTGCTGGTAAATGCCAGTCGTGCGATTATTTACGCCAGCGAAAAAGAAGATTTTGCAGTGGAAGCAAGGGCCATTGCAGAGCAGTACCAAGTGGAGATGAGTGGGTTTTTATAATGGCTGGATAATTGGATTGTTGAATTGTTTTATCGTTACATTGTTTTATTGCTTTATTGCTTTTAACCTTCTGTTACCGGAGAAAATAAACAAGTTCCACCAGTCCTGAATTAAAAAACTTTCAAGAATTATTTAGCGGGCATTGAAGCTTTGGTCATCATCGTTGTGTGAGCCGATAGCTATCGGCTCACTTGTACAATTAGTTCTTTGGGCATCAACCAAGCGAAGAGTTTTACTTAATCGACAATATCTGCAAAGCATTTATTTCTTAACTCTACAACAAAACAATATAACAATCAAATCATCAATCATCAACCATCAACTATGAACCATCAACTATGAACCATCAACCTGCCTTTCACATTCCCCACCTAACCTTTCCCAACGAAATCTGATGTTCAATAATTTGTTTAATTTCTTCTGGTCGTTTGGTTCCGATCAATAAAAAATTACCGTCTTTAAATTCGAGTTGTAAGCCCACTTTGCAGGATTCAGATGTATTGATTGCCCTGGTTGTTTTATGAGCACCAACCCGGATGCCGTATCCACCAAACTCATAAAAAGAATTGTACTCCCGCATATAGGCATCACTCAGTTCATTCCATTCAATGGTAGTCATTTTTTTTTGAAAAGGATAAAACCGGTAATGAATACCCTCGTCATTGATGGAGGTTTTCAGCCGGATGGAAAATAGAAAATATAGAAAGCTAAGTGCTGCAAATTCCATTAAAAATAGCACGAGATTGGTTGCAGGGTTGGGGCCAAATGGAATATCGAAAACAGCCTGTTGAATGATTGCGTATAAGAAGATTATATTCAAGGCCACTATAACAACCCATGCATACCAGATGCGAAACCTTTGTACCTCATTGAATACTGCTTTATTCATGTCAATTACTTTTATTACAGTGTTACATTGATTTATTTAGTACTGATTGAATGATGTCACTCAATTGTTGCGCCCATTTGAAATACTCCTTACCGGAAGGATGCAACTGATCATGCGCCAAAAACTCTCCATTGTTTCCATCCTGCCGCTGCGAAGTTGTAATGTCAATAAAATGCGTTTGAAAATATTCAGCTTCTGCCTGGCAAATAAAATTATACAGTGCGATTTCAGAGCAAATTTTTTCAGTTGGTTTATTTATTGCAAAAGGCGTTGCACCCCAATCAGGAATACTCAGCACGATTACATGACCGGCCTGCCCGCCTGCCATTTGAATGGCCTTCTCCAGCAATACCCTAAAATGCTCCCGGAATTCGTCTGCACTCCTGTTCTGGTATTGGTTATTGACCCCAATCAATAAACTAACAAAATCATACGCAGGCTGTAATATTGTTTCATCAATGGCCAGGTTTAAGTCATCCGTTAGCCAGCCGGTTGTTGCTATTATTTCCGGTGCATAAAAGGAGAAGTTAGCTTTTCGTAATAACTGAACCGTTTGATAAGGAAAGCTTTGGTCAATCCCAACCTGCTCGCCAATTGTGTAGCTATCGCCTAATGCGAGATATGAATGTTTCATACTTAAATGTAATAAAAAAGCTGCTTAAATAAAGCAGCTATTAAATTTGAAGTTATGCTGGTAACGGCAATTTTTATATTGGCAATTAACAGTAATGCTTTATGATAAAAAATATTAGTTGGTTACTGCTTTTATTTTTTGCCAAAGGTTATCGTCGAACCCGGAAACTGCAAAACTTGCGTTTGAAGGATCTGATGCATCGCCCATTCGGATCACCACCATATTTTTACCCGGCACCACATAAATCCGTTGATCAGAAGCTCCCATTGCAGCATACATATCAACTGGTGCATTGGGTACCAATGTTCCTGGAAAAACGGTTTGACCTCCGGGCACCATATAACTTGTTTTACCATTTAACCACCATAAATAACCATAACCGGAATTTATACTTTGCGATGTGGAAATGCTCTCGTTGAAAAAAGTTTGATTGATAACCTGCTCATTTTTCCATTTTCCCTTGTTAAGTGCAAGCAATCCAAACCTTGCCATACTGCGGGTATTACTGTTATAAATTTTAAATATAACCCCGTTATTCCAAAAGCCTTCCATTCCTATTTTACTTTTCAATTTTGCATTAAAGTACGTTTCAAAAGTTTGGTTGCTGGCCGCTGCTACAACATCCATTAACTTTTGAAATACATTGTGGTATGACCATCTTGTACCGGCATCCGCCATATAGGTTAAGTTTGAAGTAATCACCAACTCACTGGAATCATTGATGCCCGAAGTCATGGTAAGCAAATGCCTTGATGTTATTAAATTTTCTTTGGCTAATGGTTCCTTTGTCCACCCTGTACCTAAATACTGAGAAACCCTGTTATTAATATTAAGCAAGTTTTCCTGCTGGGCTATTCCTGTTGTGGTTGCAACCAGAGTTTTACCTGCACTATTCCACGGCCAGGTTGCTCCTGGGGTATGCCCGTTAAAATATTCTTCGATTACAATTCTTCCATTTACAAGAATTAGAAATGATTTGGTATTTTTTTGAATAAGATAATTTTTTAGCGGTTGTATCGCACTTTCGTTCCATCCCATACCAGCAATAGCTTTTCTTTCCCAGCTGGTATCCGTAATTGAAGGAAAATACATGGTTTCATGAGTACCAGGTTTTGATTCTTCTTTATTACATGCGGAGAATAGGATCGACAATAAGATCAGGATTCTAAAATATTTCATGAGTTTAACATTTAAGCTATCAGACTTGCTAAGTTCCTAAACGTTTAAACCTTGCTATTATTTTTCTCCAATTGACTGATCCATTTTCTGCAAATTGCCAATGGTATTAAACCAATTATTCCAAAGCTACAATCAATGATAACATGAAATAGAGGAATATGCCTGATGGGTGCCGCAATAAATGCCAGCGGAATAATTGCCAGGCAGGCCAGCATGGCCCAATCAATAATCCATTTATTTTTTACCGGATCTTTTAACGGACCAATAAATGCCATAGCAATTACAATGTGTGCAAACGCCAGCCAGTCGTAACCATAAGCAAGCATAGGATATTTTGCATTTGTTTCTACCAATGCCCCATAGACATCCTGCAACCATTTTTGGGCAAATGCCGGCACTAGAGATGGATTGTTTAATAACCAATGTAATTCCGTTTCTACAGGAAAAGCATTAACACCACTTAATATTAAAGCGATGATAAAAAAAATAATTAGGAGGCGGATTTTTTTAATAAGTTGCATAGATTATTTTAGATATTAGCAATGCCAGACCAGGGCAAGATACTTATTTTGTCATCCATCATATCATTTCTACTACCACCGTGTAACAAAATACCTTTACTATTCTGCTGGTACTTTTGCCAGTACTTCAATCCTTGAAAATGGTTGCTGTCTGGCTTTTTGGTTGCCTTTATTTCTATTCCGATTGTTTCATTGTTCTTTTCCAATATTAAATCTACTTCATTGCCTGCGCTATCTCTAAAGTAATGCATACCGCCATTAATACCGGAATTTACCCGATTCTTTTTTATTTCGGTTATAGCCCAGTTCTCAAAAATGGCACCATAACTATTGTGCTTTGCCAAAGTTGCCTGGCTGCTGATATTTAATAGAAAGCAAAGCAGACCTGTGTCATAAAAAAATAATTTAGGGCTTTTAATGATACGCTTATTTAAATTATTGTACCAGGGTTGTAAAGTATAAACTATATAGCTGCTTTCCAGCACGCCCAACCATGCTAAAATAGTTTTTGTGTCCACACCAACATGCTTTGCCAGTTCATCCCTGTTCAATATTTGACCGGCATAATTTGCGCACAATGAAACAAAACGATTAAAAGCAGAAAAGTTGGTAATATTTCTAAGCAGCCTTACATCTTTTTGCAGATAAGTTTGTACATACCCGCCCATCCATTTTGAAGGATTGAGCTTTTCATTCCATATTTCGGGATAACCGCCGGTAATAATATGTTGGTTGATATTGTCAGTTGCCAGCTTTGCCTTTTGCAATTCAGCATAAGAGAGCGGTAATAATTCTAAATAACCTGCACGACCAGCAAGCGATTGACTTATCTGCTGTTGAAGTAAAAAATTATTTGAGCCAGTTAATATAAACTGTCCCCGTTTAGTATTCTTATCAAGCATCCCTTGTAGTTGCCTGAATACATCCGGAACCCTTTGTACTTCATCTAGTATTGCTCCCTTTGCATATTTTTTCATAAAGGCTGCAATATCAGCATCTGCATCTTTTTGTTGTGCGGGGTTTTCAAAACTAACGTAGGGTTTGCCTTTAAACAATATTTTGCTTAAAGTAGTTTTACCACTTTGCCTTGGTCCGGTGATACAAACTGCCCTAAACTGAGTAAGTGTATATTTAGCATCATCTAGTATTTGCCGTTCTATCATACGATTCCATTTTTACAAAAATATGCAAAAATGGAGTACAATTCCATATTTACATAAAATTGCAAAAATGGATTTTTCGGCGGTAATGCAGTAAAATCAATGTTATTTAATGGGGATACAAGCAGAAAAACTGCCAGTAGCGGCTGTCCACCGAGAATGAATTTCATAAGCCAACCCGCCGGAAGCAATGGCCGGGTCAGTTATCAATAGTTTTTAAAGCCCGTCTTTTGTTGTACAACCGGCTACCAAATCAAAAATAAAAATGCCTTTCAAATTACTATCATCCCCAAAAGTTCCGGATACTTCTAATTTACCTTCATAATAGAGGTGACTGATATTTGCCATGTGACCTTCCTGAATTTTAGCTGCGGTAACAGAAACCTGCGTACGATTCTTGCCTTCTGTAAGCATCACAAACCAGTATTGCTTTATTTTATTTTAAGCTTCGGCTTACTTGCAGAATCTTCCGTTTGCTGGTTAAAAACAGGGCTTAAATTGATCATTAATACACCGATTAGCGGATATTGATATTTCGTAATTGCATATTTTATTAAAAATACTTTTTGTTATTCAATTCAACAACAAGCCATACATAAAAGGCAGATGCTTTATATTTGCAACTGCTGCCATTCTACACTACGATAAAAGTTCAATAACGCACTAAAAGTACAAGTGAGTCCCGAATGACGGGATAAATGGCACAACAATATTGACCAAAGAAATTTAGCTGGTAAAAAAATTGTCTGCTAAATTCTGAAATTTCCGATACTATAATATAATGCCCGGCTACTTTCAGCAACATTGCCTAAACAAAAAAATTAACCAATAAACAATACATTTTATGGCCGCCAAAACAGACAATTTTCAATCGCCCGATTATTTTAATGTAGATGAACTGCTAACCGAAGAACATATTATGATCCGGGAGAGTGTTCGCAGTTATGTAAAGAAAGAGATTTCGCCCATCATTGAAGACTATGCGCAAAGGGCAGAATTTCCCCAACAGATTGTAAAACAACTCGGCGACCTGGGCTGCTTTGGCCCAACAGTGCCGGAGCAATATGGCGGCGGCGGATTGGATTATATCAGCTATGGTTTGATGATGCAGGAGCTGGAACGTGGTGATAGTGGTGTTCGATCTACTGCAAGTGTTCAAGGTAGCCTGGTGATGTTTCCGATTTATCAATACGGCAGCGAAGCGCAGCGGAATAAATATTTACCCAAACTGGCAAGTGGCGAATGGCTGGGCTGTTTTGGATTAACAGAACCTGATCATGGCAGTGATCCTGCAGGCATGCTCACCAATTTTAAAGACGATGGCGATCAGGTGATTTTGAATGGCGCCAAAATGTGGATTAGCAATGCACCTTTTGCACAAGTAGCGGTGGTTTGGGCAAAGGACGAAGCGGGCGATGTTTGTGGTGTGATTGTAGAAAGAGGAATGGAAGGATTTAGTACGCCAACTACCCACAATAAATGGAGCTTACGGGCCAGCGCAACCGGAGAATTGGTTTTTGATAATGTGAAGGTGCCAAAAGAAAATATTTTGCCCAATGTAAAAGGATTGAAAGGTCCGCTGGGTTGCTTAACGAAGGCTCGTTTTGGCATTGCCTGGGGAGCGATTGGTGCGGCCATGGATTGCTACGATATTGCGTTGAACTATGCAAAAGAAAGGGTTCAGTTTGGAAAACCGATTGCGGGTTTTCAATTGCAGCAAAAAAAACTGGCCGAAATGGTAACCGAAATTACCAAGGCGCAATTATTAAACTGGCGCCTGGGTGTATTGATGAGCGCAGGAAAAGTAACACCTCAACAAGTGAGTATGGCTAAGCGAAACTCCTGCGAGGTGGCTACTAATATAGCACGAGATGCACGCCAGATGCTGGGCGGAATGGGTATTACAGGCGAATACCCCATCATGCGCCACATGATGAACCTCGAAAGTGTGATCACCTATGAAGGCACACACGATATTCATTTGCTGATAACAGGGATGGATGTTACAGGGTTGAATGCGTTTAAATAGGAAGAAAAGCCCCTGTCCCCTAAAGGGGAACTTAGGTCGAGTCAGTATTCTAAAACCGTAATAGCTTTAAGATAAGACATCCCTGGCCAGAAATTACAGTTCAAATTGTAAATATCACAACCGCCGAATAATGAACAGCACTACAAATTCAAATACTACGAAGAACCCCCTTTGGGGAGCTGGGGGCCTTGTTTCTGTCATAGGAGCAGGTACCATGGGCAATGGTATTGCACATGTATTTGCGCAAGCAGGCTTTGCAGTTACGCTCATTGATGTAAGTGCTGCTCAATTGGAAAAAGCATTGGTTACGATTGGTAAAAATTTAGACCGACAGGTTTCAAAAGGCAGCATTACAGCGGATCAAAAAACTATCGCCCTTAATAACATTACGACCGCTACTGATATTGCAACTGGCGTAAAAAATGCGGCGCTTGTTGTGGAAGCAGCCACAGAAAACATTGAGCTGAAACTATCGGTCTTTAAACAAATAGATGCGGCGGCTCCGGTTGATTGTATTTTGGCTTCGAACACTTCGTCGATTTCCATTACAAAAATTGCAGCCGTTACCAAACGGCCTGAGTTAGTGATTGGCATGCACTTTATGAACCCAGTGCCGGTAATGAAGCTGGTGGAAATTATCAATGGTTATGCTACCACAAAAGAAGTGACGGATTCCATTGTTGAGTTAAGCAAACAATTGGGAAAAATACCTTGTGTAGTAAATGATTATCCAGGCTTTATTGCCAATCGCATTTTAATGCCGATGATCAATGAAGCGATTTATAGTTTATACGAAGGCGTAGCTGATGTAGAAGCTATTGATACGGTAATGAAACTTGGTATGGCTCACCCGATGGGCCCCTTGCAGTTAGCCGATTTTATTGGCCTTGATGTTTGCCTCAGCATTTTGAAAGTATTGCAGGATGGCTTTGGAAATCCCAAATATGCACCTTGTCCGTTGCTGGTAAATATGGTGATGGCGGGTAAATTGGGCGTTAAAAGTGGAGAGGGATTTTATGTTTATACTGCCGGAAGTAAAGAGTTAGTGCTGAGCGAAAGATTCAATTAAAAGATGGTAACTTTAATTAAATGAATTCAACAACAAAACCATACGATAATGACCGCATTTTTTGGGATGTGGACGTAGAAAAATTAGACTTTGAAAAAAAAGCTGCTTTTATAATTGAAAGAGTTTTTGAAAGAGGCGATGTGGAAGACATCCGTATGTGCCGGAGATTTTATGGCGATGAGAAGATTGGTGAAGTGCTTTTAAATGCGAAATACCTTCCCTTACGAAAGCTTTATTTAGTAAGTGCTATTTTAGATAAACCATTAACTGCTTTCAAATGCTACATACTAAGACAGTCGAATCCCGAACTTTATCCTTACTGAAAAAATTAATGTCTATAAATGAGTTAAAGGATTTTTATTTGGTTGGGGGCACTGCATTAGCTTTACAATATGGGCATCGCCTCTCAATAGATTTGGATTTATTCACAACAACGGGTTATTCTTACCGGGCAGTTGTTGACTGTTTGAAAAAGGCTTTTGGAAACGATTTTCAGTATGAAGAAAAAGAATCCAATTTTGGCATTTTTTGCTTTATAAACAATATAAAAGTTGACTTGATAAATTACAAACACCAGCAAATTGATGAAGGGATTTTTGAAGAAGGGATAAGGCTGTATTCTTCGAAAGACATAGCCGCAATGAAAATACAGGCCATATTAGGAAGAGCGAAAAAAAAAGATTTTTGGGATCTGGCGCAGCTCCTTGAAGGATATTCCGTTTCCGAAATCAATTCCTATTATTCAAAAAAATTTCCTTCACAACAATTGCTTATTTCAATTCCACAGGCGATCATTTATTTTGATGAGGCTGAAGAAAGCGAAGACCCGATCAGCCTCAAAGGCCAAACCTGGAAATCGGTTAAAAAGATAATTCAGCAAAAAGTTAACGATTATTTGAAGTAGCCTTTGCATTGACACCTTGCTTTCTCTAAAAACATTTTTTACATTCGCACAAAAAAATACAGATGACTGCTGAAGAAGAAGCAATCGATGCATACTTCCATAAATCGGCTGATTTTGTCCAACCCGCTTTAATTCACCTGCGGGAACTGGTACACAAAACCTGTAAGGATATTGAAGGAAAAATAAAGTGGGGTTTTCCGCATTTTGATTAAAAGGGTGAAATGATGTGCAGCCTGGCGGCATTTAAGCAGCCTGCAAGTTTTGGCTTTGGGAAAGCATCGCTGATGAAAGATCAGGTACTAATCGAAATGGCAAAATCAACAGTTGCCATGGGCCATTTGGGTAAAATTACTTCTTTGAAAGATTTACCCGTTGATAAGAAACTGATTAACTGGATTAAAGCAGCCATGCAATTGAATGAGCTGGGTATTAAACTACCAGCTAAACTCAAGGCTACATCAAATAAAGAACTGATTGTACCGGATTATTTTATCAAAGCGTTGAAGAAAAATAAAAAAGCAATGCAGGCATTTGAAGCCTTTGCTTACTCCCACAAAAAAGAATATACCAATTGGATTACAGCAGCAAAAACTGAAGAAACAAGAAATAAAAGAACGGCTACAGCTTCTGAATGGCTGGCGGAAGGAAAGAGCAGAAACTGGAAATAATAAACACGGGTTACCATTTAAAACCGGGCATCACAAAATAAAAAATGCTCCACCAGTTGTCTTCCAATTGCAGGTATAATTTATAGTGTCCCACGTAGTGAATGATTTCACCGTTTTCTAAAACTGCATCGTATTTCAACGTCCCTTCTGCAAAACCCATACCCCTATCGGCTTCCTCCTGAAGTTCAAAATTGATATTATTGATATTGTAGCCATCGTCCTTAAATTGTTCAAAGGCTTCAAAAAAGATATTCATTTTACCAACTACATCTTCTCTTGTTAACTGAAGGCCTTCATCGGTAATGCAGTGCCAGCTAAGCTCTGTACAATATTCTGTAAATTTTCTTCCAAACCAGTTGAGTAAAAAAGAATGTGTACGTTTAATGATGTCAGCTTTATGATTGGGATGGAATTCTTCGTATATAAAATTACTGGTCATGCCGGCCAGCGGCTTTGATTCAACCTTTCGTGTAAACAATTCATCGGTTATAAACTGGTAAATTATTTTAGCATCGTAAGGCCCGTCCAATATGTCAAGTTTAATATCATTGTTGTGCAATAATTTCATCAAGCGCTTGATAGAATTATTTAATTCCACTTCGTCCAATTCTTTAAGAGGCTTATATTCAGGCGAACCTAATCTTTCAAACACCGTGACATATTCAGCATTGGCATACTCGTCTTCAAATGCCATCATACTTTTTAAAAACTGGTTTTCAATTTCAAGTGGCATATCCGCACTAATCCCCATTTGAAAGGAATCGCCATACTGGGCCTTTAATTTAATTTTTAAAAACTCATTTTCTATGCGAAGATTTTCCTGTAAATCATCCGAAAATTTTTCTTCTTGCTCCATCAATTGATTGGTTTAAAATACAATATGCTAAATATCCATAATCTATTTCAAACAACCATGAAATAAATCAAAAATCGTCCAGAAAAGAAATCAGGAGATCATCGTTTAAATTTCCCAACCAATTGGTACGATTCGTCCACCATCTCTAATAGCTGCTTATTTGACAATGCTCCATCAACAATAATGGTGTTCCAATGTTTCTTATTCATATGATAACCGGGAAGAACAGCATCAGGATATTCCTCTCTTAATTCAATGGCCCGTTCCGGATCGCATTTTACATTAAACTGCAAAGGATTGGTATCAAGCGGCACCAGTAAAAAAACTTTGTCATTTACCTTAAAAACAATCAGGGAATCACCAAAAGGAAAACCTTCCGAGACGAAAGGTTTTTGAATAACATAGTCTCTTAATATTTCAATGTTCATCTTTATTGACTTTAAATGATTTTTTTTGCTTCCTTCATTTTTTTATCCAGTTGCCCTGTCAATATATGCCAGAACATCACAAAATCACTCCCCAAACTATACAGTGGATAAGTGAAAGTAGCAGGCCTGTTTTTTTCAATAAAAAAATGACCTACCGACGCAAACCCATAGCCGCAAAATGGTATGGCTACTATTAGCCACCAGTTTTGTAAGACTATTCCGGCAATTAAAAAAGCGATGATTAAACCGGTACCGATAAAGTGTAATTTCCGGTTAGTGGCATAAGAATGTTCCGTTAGATAATAGGGATAAAAACTCCAAAAACTTTTATATTTTTTTTCTGTAGCCATCACAATTGTTTTTTGGAAATTACAAAAAGCATCTGGATCAGTCAATTTTTTTTGTGTCTACATTTTGTAATTCCTTCAACCGGTATAAAACTTCCGTTAACCGGCTTTTGGGTACACCTGCGGTGATATTGCAAAACAACTGCATTTCCTGCGAAATAACGGTACAGTTACATTGTTTCATCAACATCATCACATCATTCATTTGGGTATAATCAAAATGAATGAGATATTTTACTTCTATCTGTTTTGGAACAATGGGCGTTACCTGCAAAACCAGGCTGGTTACGGTTTTATAGGCATTGATTAAACCCGGCACCCCCAATAGGCTGCCACCAAAATATCGTACAACAATTACGGCTACATTGGTAACTTCTTTACTGTCTATCTGACCAAGCATCGGTTTGCCGGCAGACCCTGAAGGTTCTCCATCATCACTTACCCGAAAGTTATTTCCATCCGTGCCGATGCGATAAGCAAAGCAATGGTGCACCGCTTTGGGATGATCCTTTTTAAGCGTTTGCAAATACTTTTTAAAATCGTCTGCTGTTTCAATCGGGTATGCGAACGCAATAAATTTACTACCCCTATCCTTGTATTCAGCCGTGGCAGGCTGCTCAATTGTTTTGTAAAATTCCTGATCACTCATAATTATCCAAAAGCGATTAATGCAATAGCTGCGATTGATAAAAGAATTCCTGCCCAGTTTATCATAGATAATTTCTCCCTGAATAACAACCAGGCTACCACTGAACTAAACAATACAATCCCCATATTATTAACCGGAATTTTAGCGCTGCTTTGCAACGGACTTATTTTTAAAAATTTCATTAAAAACCAGATTGAAAAATAATTCGGTATTCCAATCAATACGCCAGCAAGCAGGTTGGAGAAGGAAAACTTTTTTTTACCACTGAATAACTGGATGAGTAAAATTAGGGATCCAATGCAGGCTGCCGAAAAAAAACCGGTGATTAAAAAAGCATTGCTATTTTCATCCGTGATATAATTTTTTTGAACATGGTTAATCACAGAATCCAGCAAGCCACTTCCAATAAACAAAACAACCGGTAATAAATATTGAAGCCCGCCCGACTTAAGCCCGTTGACTTCTTTATTCTTGGCAGGTTGGTAACAGGTTAAAGCAACAGCTAACAGGGCAACACCAATTCCCAACAGCTTAAGTCCCACCAGCACTTCTCCGTATAAATACACTGCCAATAATACCGGTATCGCCAACGATAATTTATTGGCAACGGTTGCTACAGCCACACCACTTTTTTGGGTAGTGATGCCAATCAAATTGAACAATCCAATGAACAAGACTCCCATGGCACAGCCCCATTGAACCCAGGTATCACTAAATGACTGCATCGTAACCGGGAATGAGCCATTTACAATTGAACCAGTGATTACACAGAAGATGTAATTAAACACAATTGCCTGAAAAATATCAATATGATACCTTTCACAAAATTTAAAAGCAAGGGTTAAATAGCTGCTTAAAACAATACTACCCAAAAGAAATATCATGCGTAACCTGGTTAAATATGTTTGTAGTAATCAATCGTGTCTGCGTAATTTTTTTCGCCTGCTATTTTTTCCGCATTCTTCAGCAATGGTGCCTGTATCCCATGCTGTATTACTAATCCGGTATTGGTGATGACAATTGCTTCATCCCAACAATTCTCATCAATAAAAGATTGTAATAATCGGGAGCCACCTTCTACCAATACACTTTGAATATTCAGTTGATAAAGTGCTGCCATCATTTGATAAACAAGGCTTTGATCGCTTTCAATTTTATAATAAAAAAGGTTATCCTCCTGCGACTGTTGAATGGCATTGAACACAATCGTTTTCACGCTTCTATCAAATAAATGAAGCGTCTGTGGCAATCTCAACGTTTTGTCAACCACCAATCGAACAGGATTATTACCTTTCCAAAACCTGGTTGTTAAGGTAGGATCGTCCTTCAAAGCGGTATTTGTTCCTACTAAAATAGCAGCGGCTTCACTTCTCCATTTGTGTACCTGGCGATTGGTAAATTCATTGCTAATCAATAGGCGGGTGTCATCGCCGGCACCAATAAACCCATTGGCAGTTTGTGCCCATTTTAAAATTATAAAAGGTCTTTTTTGAGTATGAAATGTAAAGAAACGTTGATTAAGATACGATGCCTCCTTTTCCAAAACAGGCACGATTACATCAATTCCAGCTTCCCGTAATTTTTGAATACCCTTTCCATCTACCTGCTGAAAGCTATCGCCACAGCCGATTACAACCACCGGTATTTTGCTTTCAATAATCAAATCTGCACAAGGCGGCGTTTTACCAAAATGCGAGCAAGGCTCCAATGAGCAATACAAAGCTGACTCTTCAATCAAATGCTTGTTTTCGGCGGCAACACTATTGATGCAATTTACCTCTGCATGAGCCTGGCCATATTGCTCGTGATACCCCTCACCAATAATCCGGCCTTTATATACTAGTACGGCTCCAACCATCGGATTGGGCGCTACATTACCTGCGCCTAACCTTGCCAGTTGAATGCACCGTTGTATATATGTTTCATGTATAGTCAGGCCGCAAAAGTATGAATAGAAAATTAACTAAGTTTGCTTTAATGACAAACAGGGAGATATACAGGTATTATTTAGAACAGCTCGGGATGATTTACAATACAAGCGAAGCTGCAGTAATTACTGATTGGGTATTTGAAAAGATGGCCGCTTTAAAACGAGCTGACGTTATTGTCAACCCGGATAAAAACATGCTTCATGAACAGTTGGCTCAATTAAACAATTGCCTGGCACAACTACTGCAACATAAGCCTGTACAATACGTTTTAGGCGAAGCCTGGTTTTACAATATGAAATTGAAAGTTACTGAAGCTGTTTTAATTCCCAGGCCGGAAACAGAAGAACTGGTGAAGTTGGTGGTAGATGATTGGAAACCCGTTATTCAAAATAATTTAGGGGCAGAAGACAATCAGCGGATAACCGTGCTGGATATTGGAACCGGAAGCGGATGTATTGCAATCGCAATAAAAAAACAATTGCCCCAAATAGCAATGCAGGCAATAGAAGTTAGTGCCGGAGCTTTAAAGATGGCAACAGACAATGCACTGGAACAACAAGTATCAATCAATTTTATGCAGGCGGATTTTTTAGATGAATCTGCCTGGAAAAAATTGCCTTTGTATGATGTCATCGTTAGCAACCCCCCCTACATACCAATTAATGAAAAAGAAAGTTTAGATAAAAACGTTACTGCTTTTGAACCACACACTGCTTTATTTGTACCTGAAAACAAGCCGCTTTTATTTTATGAAAAGATTGCAGCCTTCGGCGAAAAGCACTTGAAGAACGGTGGTAAAATTTATGTGGAAGTACACGAAAATTTTGCAAAGGAAACTGCCAAAGTTTTTGAACAACATTACCGGGTAGCAATAAAGCAGGATCTGTTTGAAAAGGAAAGAATGCTGGCAATTACAAAACGAACGAACGAATAATAAAACGCTTACTTGCTATTCATTTCCCGTTACTGTTGCAGAAGTAGTAGCACCCAAACGCCTTGCAACTTTCATTACTTTTACAATTTCCCCCCATTGCGCTACAGAATCTGCATTGATTACAACTGCGGGTTTAATGCTATCGCCCTGGTTGATATACTTTCTCAAAGCAGATTCCAAAGAATCCATTTGAATAAGCCTTGAGCCCACATAAACATTTTTATCCTTATCAACACTTACCACTACACTTTGCTTTGTTTTAGTATCGCTCTTTGCTCGTGGCACACTCATCTTTATCACATTCGGATTGGCCAATGTTGATATCATTAAAAAGAACATCAACAGTATAAACAAAATATCATTGAGTGGCCCTGTGTCCACTTCATTATGACTTTCTCTTAATTTATTTCTTCTAAGGCCCATTTTGTTGATTGATGGTTGATAGTTGATGGCTAAAAGTTGATGCAAACTTCGGGAATCCCCGTTGATCGCATGAAGTTTTCGTTCATCATTTCTTGCTCATTATTCATCGTTATTTGTGCGGTTCCTGTAAAATATCAATAAAGTCGCTGCTGGCAGATTCCATCCGGTTGGCGGTGCGGTTTATTTGTGTATCCAGATAACTGTAGCCGAGATAGGCTAACATACCTATGATCAATCCACTGGCGCTTGTAATTAATTTGATGTACATCGCATCTGCTATCTGGCTTACCGACGGATTGCTAATAGTTGCAAACTCTTTTAGCAACAGAACCAGCCCCACAATGGTACCCACAAAGCCAAACAAAGGCGCAATGCGGGATATCACTGAAAGAATCGAAAGATTCTTCTCCATCTTGTACATCTCCAGCTTCCCTACATTATCCATACTTTTCTCAATTGCATCAATAGGTTTCCCAATTCGCTGGATACCTTTATCAATCATTCTGGCAACCGGATTGTCGGTATTTTTGGATAAACTTCTAGCAGCGGCTACATTACCGGTAATAATATGATCACGAATGATCCGCATAAAATTCTCATCAATCTTACCGGCCTTTTTTACTGCCAATAATCTTTCTATAAAAAAGAAAACAGCCAGCGCAAATAAAATACCCAATGGTATCATAAGCGGGCCACCTTTGCTTAATAAAGTCCAAACGGACTCCACTTCCCCTGTAGTTTTTGCTGCGGTTCCAAGTGAATCAACCTGTAGTAATATGTAAAACATTGAATAAATGATTTAGGGCAAAAGTAATTGTTTCTGTCTTCATACGATTATTGTACCAACAATACTGCAATATGGATTTGTAAACGCAAACGATAAACCTCTTCCATGTAAATAATTGTTAAAGAAAAAATCAGTTCATTCAGAAAAATTTTAATAAAAACAACGCTTTGAGCCAAATCAATAAATTTTTCAAGCGGTTTCAAATAGTAAGCAAGTAGTCGCTTTTATTAAAACTGTTTTCATCTATATAGAATGAGGCTCCCCGGAAATAAAAAAGCGACACAAAATAAATTGTATCGCTTTATATTATCCCGTGGAAAGAGTAATCATTTAAAATGGCAAATCATCTGCGACCGGTGCGCTTGCAACAGGAGCCGCACTTGGTGCAGATGCTGAGTAGGAAGAACCTGGTGCATTATTAGCAGCGGCTTGTGTTGAATTCTGTCCGGCATTTTCGCTTCTGGAGCCTCCAAGCAACTGTACACTTTGCACTCTCATTCGCAAAGTAGCCGCAGCCTGACCTTCCTTGTTTAAATATCCATCTGCTTCCGGACTTCCTTCCGCATATACAAGTTGTCCTTTCGTTAGATAGGGTGCAACGGCTGTTCGGTCTGTCCAATAAGCACATTCAACCCAAGTTGCCCGCTCTTTTTGAACCCCTTGGGCATCCTTGTACCTCTCCGAATGCACAACACTGAAATTGATAACGTTTTTTCCATTTACTTCCTTTACGATGCAGTCTTTACCAAGATTGCCAACGATTTGTAACTTAATCATAATTGTGTGTTTTAATGTGTGTGATGTATCTGAATTTGAAAATTATGAAACTTTACCTTTTGATTTATAAATTTTTGCCCACAAATAATACAGTTTGGTTTTATGTAACCCCTGATTTTAATTATCCAATTATATGCAATACATTATTGGTTTAAAAATGCTGTTTACATTAAAAAAACAGCTTTATAAATATTAGGATCAATATGCCCGAAAAATGCAATGTAAAAACTGGTGAACAACCTATTATGAATCAACCTGCATTTACTACTCACTTCTAACATTAAACTAATTCATTTTCTTTTTCAATGTAGTCACCTGGCTTTGTAAATTATTTACCATACTCGCCAGCGAGTTCATATCCCAACGCTGCTGTGCACTTACTTTACTAATCACCATTTGTGCCAGCCACAACTCCACCACATCTTCCGCATTTACCTGGTAGGGCTGGTACTGCGGATTGTCACTTACCAGGGTTAGTTTATTTTTAGCCCTGTTATTCTTAACAATTCGCTTATATACAATCCCTTCATTTCTACTCACCAATATATAGGCCTGATCATTTTTTACATCCTCTGTATTGTCTATCTTCTCTCCTACTATGATACTTCCGCTGGGGGTAGGCATCATACTATCTCCAATAATTTCAAATGCCCGGTAGTTGCCACCCGCCAGCATGGGAAGGGTAAAAGTATTCAGCTCGTCTATAAATTCGCTATCAGCATAACCAGCAAGATAACCCGCTGCTGCTTTTACCGGAACAAAATGAATGACATTTCGATCTGCAGTCATCATCTTTTGCTGCCTTCGTTTAGCTAAAAAACTATTATCGGTATTACTTAAATCCTTTAGTAATAATTCATCCAGGCTCAGCTTAAAAATATCGCCTACAATTTCCAGTACTTCAAGACGGGGATCGGCTCTTTCTTCTTCGTAAGCGCCTATCAGGGAACGTTTGATTCCGAGCTTAACCGCAAACTCTTCCTGTGTCCATCCACGAAGTTTTCTTAAATATTTAAGATTTTGTCCTGCTTGTGACATAATGAAACTAATTTGATTAGCACAAATATACTAACTATTTTAGTTTATCCAAATTTAATATCATTTTTTTTTAGCATCTTCATTTTTCTTTTGAATGGCGCATCAATAAATTTTTATACATCAATTGGTTAGCCCTTATTTTTGTACAAAATAATTTGATATGCAATTAGTATTGGTATTACACAATCTTTTACGTTGGGCCGTTTTGTTATTTGGGGTATGGACACTGGTCAATGCACTTACAGGTGTTTTTAGCAAACGCAACTACACTGCCAACGACAACCGCAGTAATTTATTTTTTATGATATTTTGTGACGTTCAATTGTTGATAGGATTGATATTGTATTTCTCTAACTCCTGGTTCGATCGCCTGAAAGATTTAGGGAATAACATGAAGGATCCCTACAATCGCTTTTTTACCATGGAACACATGAGCCTTATGCTTGTTGCCTGGATACTAGTGCATGTAGGACGGGCTTCTGTAAAAAGAGCAGGAACTGATGCGGCCAAACACAAACGCATGCTCATTTTTTTTGGCATCGCTCTCTTATTAATATTGGTTTCCATTCCGTGGCCATTTAGGGAAGTAATCGGTAAACCATATTTCAGATTGTTCAACTAAAGGATTTTGTAAACTCATAAGTATTATGGCTAAAGCAATAGCATTACCCACCATTTTAATTACCAATGATGATGGCATTACAGCCCCGGG
>JBBQKO010000049.1:0-19879 GCA_038327005.1 Chitinophagales bacterium
CAATTGTCCAATACCAAAGTTCACCTTTACAAACAATTACTCGCCAGCCTTAGAATAATAAAAAGCACTGATAGTATCGATATGCAGCTCAACGAGCAGCTAGATCATGCCCGAATTCTTTACAATAAAGGACTGTACTTGCAAAGCCTTAAAATTTTAGAAAAATTAAAGGAAACAGCGAAACACCATAACAAATTTAATTTTTTAACCCAGGTGATTTCATGGGAAAAGAAAATCGAAACCTTGCATATTACAAGAAGCATGCAGGATAGGGGAGAACAGTTATCCGCAGAAGCTGTGGAAGTAAATGCAAGGGTTAGCATGGTTACAAGGCTGTCTAACCTTGCCTTACAATTGTATAGCTGGTACATTAAAAACGGTCATGCCCGCAACGAAAAAGATGAAACCAGGGTTATCAATTTCTTACGAAATAATTTGCCAGAAAATGCACATAAACAAACCGGCTTTTACGAAAGAATGTATCTATATCAAAGTTATTGCTGGTATGCATTTATCCGGCAGGATTTTTTAATGTATTACCGGTATGCGCAAAAGTGGATTGATATCTTTCATGAACAGCCGCTGATGATCAGCGTAGAAACCGGTTATTATATCAAAGGGCTGCATAATTTATTAAATGCTGATTTTGATTTAAAAAACTACCAGAAGTTTGAGATAGACTTACAGAATTTTATTAAGTTTTCCAAAACAACCATTGCCAACCACCACGATAATCACCGCATACAAACTTTTATTTATATTAGTAGTGCCAAAATAAATCAACACTTTATTTTGGGCACCTTTGCTGAGGGTTTAAAAGAGGTGAATACCATTGAAGAAAAGTTGGTGGAATATGCTCTCTACCTGGATAATCACCGCTTGCTGGTTTTCAATTACAAAATTGCTTCGCTGTATTTTGGTAGTGGCAATTTTGATATTTGCATCGACTATCTCCAAAGGATCATCAATGGCAGTGAAGGTATACGGAACGATTTACAATGTTATGCCAGGTTAATGCACCTGATGGCCCACTACGAATTAGGTAATTTCGAAATCATTGAATCTCTTACCAGGTCGGTTTACAGATTCATGGCAAAAATGGAAAATCTTACCATTGTCGAAGAAGAAATGTTTAAGTTTTTGCGGATTTCGTTTCATGTGCATCGCCAAAAATTAAAACCAGAACTGGAGAAATTCCTGGTTAGTCTGAAAAAGCTTGAAAAGAACCGCTTCCAAACACGTTCGTTTGCATATCTTGATATAATATCATGGGTAGAAAGTAAAGTACTGGATAAGCCAATGAGTTTAATTATTAAAGAGAAATATCAAAAAGGCAAAAAAAGGAATTACAAACAACAAGAAATACCTACATGAGTCCGGAAGGCTCCACAAAAGCTTTTGGATAAAAAATAAAGGCTGATCAGTTTAATTATTTTAACTTTTGATACTTCCTTATTTTACTGTTTACATGTAAGGAAGTTTGCTGTTTAAAAACCTTTTTCGCTAAGTTTACTAAAGAACCAATTGATTTTCATCAAAGAAAAAGCGCTATGAACAAGCGCTTTTTCTTTTTAGATGTCACGTACTGAATGCCATGCTACACAATTAATTTCCGTTTAATGATTAAGCAATATTTTTGCGAACTAAATATTTTGACTTGAATCCTGTTTTCTTAATTACGCCACCTTTTACCCAGCTCAATACGCCTTATCCAGCTACTGCTTACTTAAAAGGTTTTTTAAATACCCGTAATATTCCTGCCTGCCAGGCCGATTTAGGCATTGAGGTAATGCTCTTAATATTTTCAAAGAAGGGCTTAATAAAGTTATTCAAGGAAATTTATGCTCAAAGTGAAAAGCCATTGTCCGAAAATGCATTACGAATAATCACTTTGCAGGAGGATTACATCCAATCAATAGATGCTGTCATATTGTTTTTACAGGGGAAAAATCCAACCTTGGCGCATCTTGTTGCCAAAAGAAACTTTTTGCCTGAAGCAAGTCGGTTTGCGCAATTGGATGATCTTGTTTGGGCTTTTGGGAGTATGGGAATTCAGGATCGTGCAAAGCACCTGTCTACCATGTACCTGGAAGATTTATCGGATCTAATTAAAGAATGTGTAGATCCTCATTTTGGTTTTAGCCGTTACGCTGAAAGGCTGGGCAGATCTGCCAATAGTTTTGATGAATTGTATCTTGCTTTGCAACAGGAGTACACTTATGTTGATAAAGTATTGATTGAATTGCTCGAAAAGAAAATGGACATGGTAAACCCATCACTCGTGTTGATTTCAGTTCCCTTTCCCGGCAACTTATATGCTTCCTTAAGATGCGGTCAATGGATTAAAAAGCATTACCCCACAACAAAGGTGGCAATGGGAGGTGGTTTTGCGAATACAGAATTACGCTCGCTTTCTGATGAAAGAGTTTTTGAGTTTTACGATTTTATTACACTTGATGATGGCGAAGCACCGGTTGAAAATTTAGTCAACTATCTGAATGGAAAATCGGACATCACATCTTTAAAGCGCTGTTTCACTTTAGTAGATGGCAAAATAAATTACATCAACAATACCGCTTGCACGGATTATAAACAAGGCCAGGTGGGTACACCGGATTACAGCGATTTTTTACTGGATCAATATATTTCTGCCATTGAGATCATTAATCCGATGCACAGTCTGTGGAGCGATGGACGTTGGAACAAACTAACCATGGCGCATGGCTGCTACTGGGGTAAGTGTACATTCTGCGATATCTCGTTGGATTATATAAAACTTTACGAGCCGATTACCGCCTCGTTATTATGTGACCGAATGGAAGAAATGATTGCACAAACCGGAGAGAATGGATTTCATTTTGTGGATGAAGCTGCACCACCTGCTTTGATGCGTGCTCTGGCATTGGAAATACTAAAGCGAAAACTAGTGGTTAGCTGGTGGATGAATATTCGTTTTGAAAAAAGCTTTACCCGTGATCTTTGTCTGATGCTAAGAGACTCAGGCTGTATTGGCGTTTCGGGTGGGCTGGAGGTAGCAAGCGATCGCTTACTGGCCTTGATTCAAAAAGGAATTACTGTAGCACAGGTTGCCGGAGTAACCAAAAATTTTACAGAGTCTGGCATTATGGTACATGCGTATTTGATGTATGGTTTTCCTACCCAAACTGCCCAGGAAACAATGGACTCGTTGGAAATGGTACGGCAACTTTTCGAAGCAGGGGTTCTTCAATCCGGGTTCTGGCATCAATTTGCAATGACGGCTCATAGCCCGGTTGGCATGAATCCCGAAAAATACAAAGTAAAAAAAGTAACCACGGAAATAGGAACCTTTGCTAACAATGATATCGTTCATGAAGACCCGACCGGTGCAGATCATGATACGTTTAGTTTTGGATTGAAAAAATCGCTGCTTAATTTTATGCATGGTGCCTGCTTTGATTATCCATTGCAAAAATGGTTCGATTTTAAAGTCCCAAAAACTTCAATACCCGCTGATTATATAGCCAAAGCCTTACTGGAAGAGGAGTTTAGTATTGTAAAAACAACTGCTAAAGTTATTTGGTTGGGAAAGCAACCAGTCATAGAGAATTTCACCAAATCAAAAAAAGGAAGCCAGTGGGAGATGAGTTCAATTACCTTTCAAAGTAAAAGGGAAAGTTTTAATATTAAGGTAAACATTGAGCAAGGGCATTGGTTGTTTAAAGTATTACAACAGTTGTCAATTAACAATGTCAAAACCTTTACGTTAAAAGAAGTAAAGGAAGATTATGAAGCAGCAGGATTAGAAGATTTTGAATTATTTTGGGATAATAAGCCTGTTAATACCTTATACAAAATTGGGTTATTGCATTTATAAACTAATGTGATTTTAAGAATAAAATATAGTTTAGAATTGTAAATTCGAAACGATTAAATATTGGCTATTGACAATTCACTCTTCACTATTGACTCTTCACAATTACCTTAATATTGAATAAATCAGTGATAACAAATTCTTAGAAAGTTAAACACCTAAAATAAAATATCGTATGAAAAAGAAATCACTTTTTTTACTTTTCCTTATTACCAGCCAATTGGTTTCGTTTGCCCAGTTTTTTAAAAAAGATTCGGGGTTGGCACACACATTTTCAATCGTAGCAAGAGATGCTGTTACCGGCGAAATGGCGGTTGGCGTGCAAAGTCATTGGTTTAGTGTAGGCACTGCAGTTACCTGGGGTGAAGCTGGAGTGGGGGTTGTGGCCACGCAATCATTTGTAAACAAAAGTTATGGACCCAAGGGATTAGAATTAATGCAATTGGGAAAAACCGCACCAGAGGCGCTGAGTCAGTTATTGGCACTGGACGAAGGAAGGGAAGTGCGACAAGTTGCTATGATCGATATCAATGGTAACGTAAACGCTTACACCGGCAAGAATTGCATCGACTATGCTAATCATATTGTTGGTAACAATTATTCTGTTCAAAGCAATATGATGCTTACGAATAAAGTGTGCATGGCAATGTCAAAAGCTTATGAGGCATCTGTAGGTAAGCCATTGGCTGAAAGGGTTTTATTGGCGTTACAAGCAGCTCAATCTGCTGGAGGTGATGTAAGGGGAAAACAGTCAGCAGCTATTTTGGTAGTAGCTGGTAAAAAAACAGATCAACCGTGGAATGACAGATTGATAGATTTAAGAGTGGATGATCACGCTGCGCCGTTAAACGAGCTGAACAGGTTACTTCGTTTGTTCAGAGCCTACCAGCACATGGATAAGGGCGATCTTGCCACTGAAAAAAATGACATGATATTGGCCATGAAAGAATATGGAGCTGCCATGAAAATGTTTCCGGCCAACCTTGAGATGAAATACTGGACCGCCATTACGCTTGCAAATAATAAAAAAGTAAAAGAAGCGGCTGCAATGTTGCAAATGATTTATAAACAAGATGCCAACTGGCGGGAACTAACAAAGCGGTTACCGAAAGTAAATTTATTAACCGTAAATAGTAATGAGCTTAAAGAACTAATCAGGTAGTTTTACTTTATTTTTTGAACCTAAAATCGGTAAGAAACTTTCCAGCATAATCATACCAAAAATCTTTTAATGTCACTATTCATCACATCTTTAAATTCTGGTAGCAATGGCAATTGTTATTATATCGGCAACGATACAGAAGCGGTGTTGATTGATGCCGGTATATCCTGTAAGGAAACTGAAAAGCGAATGGGGTTGCTTGGGCTTTCTATGGATAAAGTAAAAGCCATCTTTATATCTCATGAACATTCTGACCATATTCGTGGTATGGGGGCAATTGCTGAAAAACACAATTTGCCGGTTTACATAACCAGTAAAACTTCGCAGCACTGTGGCGTATCCATTAAACGGGAATTACGAAACATTTTTGTTGCGCATGAACCGGTAAATATTGGTACACTCTCAGTTACTGCTTTTCCTAAGCACCATGATGCAGCAGATCCGCATAGTTTTATTATCAGCTACAATAAGATCACCATTGGCGTTTTTACAGATATTGGGGCAGCCTGCGAGCATGTCAAAAATTACTTCGGTAAATGCCACGCTGTATTTTTAGAAGCCAATTACGATGAAGAATTATTAACGAATGGGAGTTATCCGATCTATTTAAAAAACAGGATACGCAGCGGTAAAGGACATTTATCCAATAACCAGGCACTGGAAATTTTAAAACAATATCGTGCGCCTTTTTTAACGCATCTGTTGCTTTCCCATTTGTCAAAGGATAATAATAATCCTGATCTTGCAAAAAAAATATTTGAGCAACATGCAGCCGGAATAGAGATTATAGTTGCTTCCAGGTATGGGCAAACAGCCGTGTACCAGATTCAACTGCAGGGATCAGAGAAAATCGCTTATATAAAAAAAGGCGCACCAAAGCCTTTGATGCGCCCAAGTCAATTGAGTTTGTTTTAGTTACAATAAATTACCAGCTTTTGGGAAAACAATGGCAGGTTTAAAGGTTTTTGCTGCTGCAAAGTCAATTAAAGCATAAGATATAACGATGACGATATCACCTTCTGCTCCTTTACGGGCTGCAGGACCATTCAGGCAACAAACACCTGTACCACGGCCACCTTTTATCAAATAGGTTTCCAGCCGTTCGCCGTTGTTTACATTTACAACCGTTATCTTTTCGTTTTCTACCATATTGGCTGCATCCATCAGATCTTCATCCAGTGTAAGACTGCCAACATAATTTAGATTTGCTTCTGTAATTACGGCGCGATGCACCTTCGATTTTAATATTTCTATTTGCATTTAAGATAAACTTTTTAAAATAAATAAATGATTAACTGAAATTAGGGTGCAATATATTTTATTATCATGAAATATGTTAAACGATTGCAGGAAAGGATTATTGTATTTTTTTTGATCTTAATCTGAAGTCCCTTTAATTTTAGCTCAATTTCAGATACTTAACAATCAATGTTGCCGATTATTGATATACACTTCCCCTTCTTTTATTTCATTGGCCAGTTGCTGGATTGTTTTTGACACAAACAGCTTGATCAATTGTTGTTTGATCGATTTGTATTGTGCATGCATAGGGCATGGTTGTATTTCTGAACACTGTTTTAAACCTATTATACATTTTTCCAGTACTTCATCTTCTCCCATTGCCAATAGGATAGAACGAACCGGTAATTTTTTTGCTTCATCGGTAAGGAAAAATCCTCCATTTGGCCCACGAACAGAACTGATCAGCTTGTTATCCTTTGTGAGCGATTGTAATATTTTAGCCGTAAATGACACTGGCGAATCAATCGCCCGGGCAATTTCATCAATACTTACTTTTTTATCCGGGTTACCCTTTTTTGCTATATAAATGGTTGCCCTTAATGCGTACTCGGTTGCCTTTGAAAACATAAATGATAAAATTAAAAATGGAAACTAAGAAATTTAAGCTAATTCTTTATTTTATTTCTAATCATAGATTTGTCCATTCTGCGTATGAGTCTTTTGTTTCAAATAATTTCAATTTTACCAATTGAACGTTAGTCGGCAAATCCTCCCCCAGCTTTTTAGCAATATTTATTAACAGGTTTTCTGCCGTTGGTTCCATTTCCCATGTCACCAGGTTTTCATGCATTTTAATGGCCGGATTTTTCTCCAGATATGTACTGGATAAAACCAGTTTATGATCAAATTTTTTTATGACCGCATTGTTTACCCAAAGTTTTAATTCTTTAAAATCCAAAATAAAACCGGGTGAAGCTATGTATCCGTTACTTTCATAACCAGCAGTAACTTTCACATGTAATTCGTAAGAGTGACCATGTATATTTTTGCAGGCACCATTATAGCCATGGATAGCATGCGCCATCTCGAAATGGAATATTTTTGTTAAGCTCAACATATTATTATTTGGTCTTGATGTTCAAAATGGTCATAATGGATTCAAGTGTCATTGTATTACTTAAACGAGCAATATTAAAAATATAAGTATTTTCCGCACTTTAGTCAGGACTGCCTATTTAGATTTTTAATACTATGTCAAAAAGTTAACCTGTCACACATTTAAAGAAAATAAATAAGGACAAAATTATCTTTATTTATTATCTTTACCGAATAATATTACTTTATAACCATAGAAAAGTAATTGCTTATCTTCTGAAACCTCAGGATTTTTATTTAACTAATTTAGTTATGATCAACTTCTTTTTAAAAATGATTCGTTTACTAACGGATATTTTAAGGATACATATTATTTGGCGAATTCAATATTATTTTGGTTTATTGAAAGCTCATAATCAATAACCGTTGAAAGAGGTGGAGCTATTTTGCCAGTATTTCCCTATTGATTTTACTACTGATTTAATCGGCTGAAAAAAAATTTTTAACCCCACTAATAAAGTTGGCTCTTTGCTAGTTGACCGAATAAGCGAAAACAGGAGTAATTATGAAAGAAAGAAAAATCGAATTACTATCACCAGTTGGCTCTTTTGATTGTCTGCAGGCTGCTATCAATGCGGGTGCAGATGCTGTCTATTTTGGAGTGGAGCAATTGAACATGCGAACCAGGTCATCCATTTCTTTTTCGATTGATGATATAGAGGAAATTAGTGTGCGCTGTAAACTGAGCGGCTTAAAAGCCTACATAACGCTGAACACGGTGATATATGAGCACGATATACAATTGTTGCGGGATATTTTAACAGCCGTAAAAAAGTTTAAGATTCATGCAGTTATTGCAGCAGACTTTGCAGTGATTCAATTGTGCAATCAAATGAATATATCGCTGCACATATCTACCCAGGCCAATATAAGTAACATCGAATCGGTACAATTTTTTTCAAAGTTTGCGGATGTTGTGGTACTGGCCAGAGAGCTCACCTTGCAGCAGGTTGCATTTATCAGGAAAGAAATTGAGCGGCAACAAATCAAAGGAATATCAGGTGATTTATTGAAGATTGAACTTTTTGTTCATGGTGCTTTGTGTGTGGCGGTTTCGGGAAAATGTTACATGAGCCTTCATACGCAGAATGCTTCTGCTAACAGGGGTGCCTGTGTACAAAATTGCCGGCGGCCCTATATTGTAAGAGATGCAGAAACGAATGAAGAACTGCTGGTTGACAATGAATACATCATGTCGCCAAAAGACCTTTGCACCATTGATATCCTTGACCAGCTTTTAAACAGTGGAGTGGATGTTTTAAAAATTGAGGGAAGAAGTAAAGGGGCTGACTATGTTTATACTGTTACGAAATGCTACAGGGAGGCTTTGCAGGCAATTGAAAATCATACTTACAATAAAGAAAAAATTGACGGCTGGTTAACACAATTGAAAACCGTGTACAATCGTGGATTTTGGGAAGGCTATTATCTTGGACGGAAATTGGGCGAGTGGACGCTACAGCCGGGGTCTATTGCCAGTGAAAAGAAAATATATGTAGGCAAAGGAAGTAAATATTATCCAAATATAAAAGTAGCGGAGTTTATCATTGAATCGGGCAGCATTAAAATTGGTGATACGCTGATGATATCCGGAGCTGTCATTGGTATGGCAAAAGAAAAAATGAATACACTTATTGTAAATGGAAGTGATGCATCCATTGCAATGAAAGGCGATAAAATTACTTTTCCGCTCATTGCAAAAATTACTGCCAATGATAAATTATATAAAATTGTAGCAAACGCCGATGCCTAAGATTATTCAGTACCGCAGAAATTGTATTGGCTGCGGCGTATGTGCAGAGCAGCAACCAGAACTGTGGCGAATGAACAAGAAGGATGGTAAAGCAACCCTGCTCAATGGAACCGGTAAAAAAGATTTATTTATTTTAAATATTCCAACAGCACTACAAATTTCAACTGAAGCAATGGCAACAGCCTGCCCGGTAAAAATCATAAAAATTGTATGAACAATAATATCATTCATTTTATCAGTAAACAAACCTGCGCCAGCGTATGTTGTGTAAACGAACTGGAAAAAAGTCCCTATTGTTTCAGTTGCTTTTATGCATTTAACAGCGAGAAAGGTCTGTTTTATTTTAAATCATCGAAGGAAGCCTGTCATTCAATGATCATGGCCACAAATCCTTTGGTAGCAGGCACCATACTGCCTGATAAATTGAATGTATTGCAGATAAAAGGCATCCAATTTCAAGGAGCTATTTTAACGGATGATCATCCTCTGGCGAAAGAAGCTTTTACTCATTACCACAAGCATCATCCAATGGCCCTCGCAGTGCCCGGCCACATGTGGACCATTCAGATCACAGATATTAAGATGACCGATAATAGCCTTGGGTTTGGTACAAAAATCATCTGGAACAGAAATGAATTGGTTGAACAGTAAAAATCAAAGCAATCAATCCAGTTACATTAAGAATAAATGAAGCCTTGGGTTGTTAAAAGTCAATGGTGAAATATTGACAACTCGCCATTCAATTATGTTGACTATAGGGCATCTCTAAAAACTTACCTTTTCCTCTCTTTTGTCGAAAACCCCGAATTTTTCGGGGGAGAGGAATTAAAGGTGAGGTAAAATAAAAAAATGAGTTTTTAGAGATGCCCTATACTACTTAAAATGTATACACTTTTTATTTGAGGCCGTAAGAGCGCTTAAAGTACCCTGGCATGTTTTATCGAATAGTAAATCTTAATGGATACATTTCTTAACTAAAAAAATTGATTCCCTATTGACTATTGACCATTCACAATTTACACAACATCGTTTATGAAAATGAGGCTACAAATTAAATAAAATGGCATCTCCTTAAAATACACATTTTACAAGTACATAAATATTCCTTCCCGGTCTTGAAATATTTCCCCAATCAAGATGTTCGTGATATTTTTTATCAAGCACATTCTCAACACCCGACTGCAATTCTACCATCTTACCAAAGAGGTTGGTATTGTATCCGAATCTTGCATTCAAGAGAATATACCCATCCGTTTTATCCTCACCGGTTTTAAGATTGATCCGGTTTTGTTTAAGCGCTGCATCATACTCCAGTTGTACAAATGCTTTGTTCAACTGGTAGCGAAAAGAAGAGGTGTTTTTCAAAGGCGCTATGGAAGGCAGTGGATTGTTATCATTATCTTTTCCCCTTGTATAACGCAGGGTCGAAATGATATCAATTGGGGCCGCAGGTTTTAAAACAGCACTAAACTCCAGGCCGGTTATGGATGCATTGGCAATATTGATAAAAGATTTTACACCAGTGGCCCCAATCGTCATTGCGCTCACCGATGGGTCGGTTAAGCCAGTTATAAAATTGTAAACTTTGGAATAATAGTACGTCAGTTGTATCCTGTTTTTTCCCCAGTTGTACAAAGCCGAAATATCTGCTTGTAAAGATTGCTCAATGTTTAGTCCGGGATTACCGATGTAATCAAAACCATCATTACTGTTGAACAGGTAAAAGCCATACAATTCACTGGCAGTAGGTATTCTTTCGGAATATGACAGGCTGGCGTTAGTACTGATTTTATGTGATATATTTTTCGAAACCGATGTAGAAATATTTTTCAAAAAATTATTTCTGTTAGCAGAAGGATAACCAAAAATACTAACCTGGTCCTTTGCTTCAGTTGAAACCAACTGGTAACGAACCAGGTCAGTTCTGCCAGTTACCTGAACTTTTAATGAACTGTCTATTTGCAATAACCACGATGCTGATAGTCCAAATTGATTCTTCCGGTTGTCCGGCCATGTAAGCATATACATGGGCAGTTGCCCAGCCTGGTACATCGTCATAGATGCGTTTAATAAGTTGGTTGAACCATCTGCTCTCAATAATAATTTTTGCTTTGCATTGATTTTCATTTCACCTTCTCCGTAGATGCCGTAGGTTTTACTATAGCCCGGCATATCCATGTGCATCGGAACAAATGGCCGGTGGGTATCATCCATAAAATGTTTGATTTGGTTGGCATAAATTTTTGCCTGCCATTTATACAAACGATTTAATTTATTTTCATGATGAATGCTAAAGGATGCAATTCTGGCACCTGCATATCCTACGTCCATTGGCAAAGCAGGATACCCAATGTTCCAGCCGTCATCTGCTAATAAATCTGCTTTAAGGTAAGTGTATTGGTTTTGCTGAAATTTTGCTGAGAACGAATAATTTAGTTTTTCAAATTGTGAAAAAGGAATGATCTTGCCTCCACCACTACGGTAACTTTTATTGTTTCGATAGGTGCCACTTACCCTGAATGCCCATCTGCCGGAAGAGTAATTTAACCTTGCCGATTCGTAGAAAATTTTTGCTGCAGATTGATAACCGCTGGTGACCATCCCGGTAACGGTATGATTGTTTAGGTAATCCGGTTCCGCCATTTTCATGTTGATAGTGCCACCGATTGAAGAGCCACTCATGAAACCTGCAGCGGCGGTTTGTACCTGTAGATTTTCAAGGTTAATCGGTTCAATGTAAATCGTAGCAGGATCCATTTTATCGGTACAGGCGCCATGAATCCGCATGCCATCTACCAGTACATTAATTTGACCGCCATTAAATGAACGGATGGTTGGCTCCATTCCGTAAGAGCCACGCCGAACAAGGGATACCTCCGGCAAACGACTTAAAATATCTTCAATGGTACTGGAGTTATTCGCTCTGAAAAAAATAACCAGTTGTTGCAATGGAGTCTTTTTTGAAGTTGTCAATGTTACCTCTTTCAAATCAACTGTCCGACTACTATCATGGTTTAGTACTTGCTCATTCATTTGTGCAAATACGGGTGAGAATGCACAAAGAAACAGGAGGCTCAAAATATATTTTTTCAATTCAATTAATTTTAAAGCGGGCGGACATTAAATTCCGCCCGTAATTCTCAAATGCTAAAATTCAATGTCAAATGATTGTGTAGTATCAGCAACGGCAGCTCCGGATAAAAAGTCAACGTTGAGCCTCCATAAACCTGTCATGGTGAAATTTACTTTTCCTTTGTAATGTCCGTTTCCAATGTGGATAGGGTTAACGTTGTTGGGTGAACTATGTCCCATGGTTGGCATTTCCGGCACGAAGGAAACACTCAGACTGCTATCAGCAGGGAAACTCATCATTGATACTTTTTTGAAGATGATAAATTCAAGATCATTGATGCCAACCTTTGGTGAAGAAGGCGCTACCAGCGAGACGAAATATTTACCACCATCGTGCAAAGCAGTAAAAGATTTCATTGTTGATTTTACCGGTTCAATAACAGTAACCGGTATTGTAATAATGCCTGTCTTATCGCCAACATTATTATGAACTTTAATTTGAAGGCTCCAGGTGCCGGCTGTTGAACCCATTATAAATACAGCACTACAGGGAAATAAATGATTGATGGCATTTTCCGATACAGGATTTTCAAAAGGAGCGGAGTGCTTCATCATCCCCATATCCATCATGGGCATCAATTGAATTTTTGCAGCATCTATTCGCTTGCCTGAAACGGAATCGTACAAAGCGATGTAGAATTTGTTGTAGCCCGTAACAAGGGTAGTCGTTTTAGTATATACTTCTATTTTAGCGGCAGCACCAGGCACATAACCAGTCGTAAGTTTTGTTAGTCCTACAGTAGGATCGGCTTCCGGTGCATCATTTTTTTTACACGAAGAAAGAAAAGTTATGTTATATAAAAGGGCAAGGCATACCAATGCAAGGAATGATTTTTTCATAACGAATAATAATAATATTTTAATAAAATAAGAATAGTAATCTGGCAGCAACAGTTAGTTTGCGCCGATCAATGAAAGTAGCGTGGTGTTATGAAAAAGCAGCCGTAGGTGGATGAAAGACCGAGTCGTTAAAATCGAAATAATAAAAGTCTGTGTAAACCGGCTTGGGTAAATGTATTTCTGCCGGAAAATTTAGCGTGTAATGGATAGCAGGAATTTTGCAGGCGCTGATTTCCTCCCATTTTTTTGTTTGTTTGGGAGTATCACTGTCACCTTTTTCTTCCGCCTTTTTTAATTGCTTATTTAAATAACATTTACCGTTACACTTTAATGTTGGCCGGTCTTTGTTAACGCAATATTTCTGGGTTACATAAGTGCGGTTGGCGTAAAACCAACAATTTACGACTGCGGCATAAAAAATCTGCAGTGAGAAAATAAAAAGAAATAATACAGCTATTAGCTTTTTCACAGGCAAAGGTTCATTAAAATATTTCACATTACTATGATTAAACGCATATTTTGCCAAACTACTTTTAGGAAAAGGAGAGGATGAGTTAACAATCATGCTTACTTCGGATGCAAGATTAATTTTAGTTTTTTTAATTATGGAGAAGTTGAGGGCAAAGTAAGTCTCGCATCTGTATTTCTGTAAAAAAACGAAAAAAGTCTTATTGATACTACATGATACAAGTCATGCATCGACTGTTGGCAATGCCCTTACAAATGTTGATTGACCCTTTAGATATGATCTTTGTCAAATGTTTGTAAATTAAAAGTATTTAAATACTTTTAATAAATAGAACGTTATATCTTTACACCGTAAAACAATTTAAAACAAATTATATGCAGACATTAACAGAGAATATCCTGAACGTAACCTTGCTGGAACCACGTCAAAAACATCCAACCATTTTTGTTCGGTTTGATGAATTGGCAGAAGGAGAAACCTTAACTATACACAATGACCATGACCCTAAACCTTTGTATTATCAGTTGCTGGGTGAAAGAGGAAATATTTTTGTTTGGGAATATATTGAACAAGGACCAGAGTGGTGGATAGTGAACATCAGTAAACGCATTACCGGCGAAAGCGATGAAACCCTTGGCCAGATAGCTGCCAAAGATTTACGCAAGGCACAAATATTTAAAAAGTACGGCTTGGATTTTTGTTGCGGTGGAAAGAAAACCGTGAAACAAGCCTGCGCAGAAAAAGGACTGGATGCAACCAAGATTGAACAGGAATTGCAGCAGGCAGATAAATTACCATCATCAAGACCTTTGCCATACACCGATTGGAGCCTTGATTTTTTAGCCGACTACATTGTGAATACCCATCACAGTTATGTTGTAAAAACCTTACCCGATCTACGTTCCTATGCTGCAAAAGTAAGACAGGTGCATGGTGATCATCATCCGGAATTAATCCGCATACAAGTGTTGGTAGAAGCCATCAATGCAGAACTAACCAGTCACCTGGTGAAGGAAGAAAAAGTATTGTTTCCATATATTAAGGCTTTGGTTGCTGCAAATAACAATACCCAACCATTGCAGGCTGCACATTTTGGAACCGTTCAAAATCCAATCAATATGATGGAGATGGAACATGAAGCAGCAGGCGAATATCTTGCAGAGATCAGGGGACTATCAAATGATTATACATTGCCCGAAGATGCCTGTGCAAGCTACAGTTTACTCTATCGGTTACTCGAAGAATTTGAAGAAGATCTGCACTTGCACATTCACCTGGAAAACAATATCCTGTTTCCAAAAGCATTGGAAACTGAAAAGAAAATAAATCCTTAAAAACCACCTGAAAGACAAATGTCCATCCTTCAATTTCAAGCCTTACAGCAAATGCTTACAGTTTGTTAGATCATTGAAGGATGGGCATTAACTTTTAAAACACTGAAATTTAGCTGACTTAGAACAATGAATACCAAATTTTAAAACATCATGATACTTAATGCCAATACAAAAATTGCTGCTATCTTAAAAGAACATCCGGATGCACTGGAAGCAATCATTCGCATCAGTCCAAAATTTGAAAAGCTTCGCAATCCTTTGCTGCGAAGAATCATGGCTTCAAGAACCACTATTGGTATAGCAACTAAAATTTGCGGTTGCACACCAACGGCTTTTTATGAACAATTGAAACCGCTGGGATTTGAAATTGATGCACTCACTTTACCACTAGTAGAAGAGAAAACAGAAGTACCAGATTTTATATTGAATCTTAAAAAAGAGCAAATTATTGAACTTGATGTTCGTCCGGTCATTGCTACCGGTAAAGATCCGCTTCAAATCATTATTGAAAAAGTAAAATCAATTCAAGTAGGAGAGGTATTGAAGATCATCAATATCTTTGAACCCATCCCTTTAATGAAGCGGCTGGAAAAGCAGGGTTTTTTAGTGTATGCAGATGTAATCAATGATAACCTGGTGGAAACGTATTTTTTAAAACAAAACAAAACAACGGAAGCAGTTGTAACTAATAAAGCCGATGTAACAAGCGGTTGGGATAAAGCTTTGCAGCAGTTTGGTGATAAACTACAGACCATTGATGTACGCCAAATGGAAATGCCGTTGCCTATGCACACTATTTTGGAAGCACTTGAAACCTTACCCAACGATACTGCTTTATTTGTTTATCACAAACGAATTCCCGTTTTTCTATTACCCGAACTTGCCGAAAGAAATTTCGATTACCGCATCAAGGAAATCAGCGATGGAGAAGTTCTTTTATTAATTTTTAAAGCCTGATATGTTTGACGCCAATCAATCGAATAGTCTGGTTAAAAATACTACGCACAAGGTAGTGTTGCCGTTTTATTTTTACGCTGCCTTATCTTTCTTATTGGCTACCATCCTGCTGTTTTTCTCAACGAACGCCTTTACACAACATTACTTTCATCCGCAGGTATTGGCCATCACGCATATCATGGCACTCGGTTGGGGAACCATGATTATCCTCGGTGCCAGTCACCAGTTGGTACCCGTTTTAATTGAAGGAAAGTTGTACAGCAATGGCCTGGCCTACGCTTCGTTTGTGTTGGCTGCTGTTGGCATCCCATTATTGGTTTACGGATTTTATTTTTTCAACTTAGGCTGGCCGGCGCAGTGGGGTGGCATTCTCATTAATGCAGCCATCATCAGCTATGTGGTCAATCTGGCCATTAGTATGATAAAAAGCAAACACGAAAACGTACATGCTGTTTTTGTTTTTACTGCCGCTTTATGGCTACTACTTACCACTGTAATCGGACTATTGTTGTTGTATAATTTCACCGCTACTATTTTTCCAAAAGACTCATTACACTACCTCCCGTTGCATGCACATTTTGGTATCATCGGCTGGTTGCTCTTACTGGTAATGGGTGTTGGCTCCAGGTTGATTCCAATGTTCCTGATTTCAAAATACAGCAATACAAAATTGCTTTGGACCATTTATGGTTTAATCAATGGTGGCCTTATTTTATTGTTACTTTTATTCGTTTTCTCCAATGATACTGCTTTCTATTTTATACCGGCTATTGCCGTCTTTTTAGCCATCGCTCTATTTGGTTATTATTGCTATAGCAGTTACGGCCAGCGTATCCGAAAAAAAGTAGATGAGCAAATGAAAGTTTCGTTGCTATCTGTAAGTATGATGTTGCTGCCGTTGATTTTTCTCTTCATCATTATCGGCTGGCTGATGGCGGGTAAATCAAATCCGCAGTTGGTGCTTACCTATGGCTTCATCGTTTTCTATGGGTGGATCACCGCCATCATTTTCGGAATGACTTTTAAAACCCTGCCCTTTATTGTTTGGAACAGAGCATATCACTTAAAAGCAGGTGTTGGCAAAACACCCAATCCCAACAATTTATTTAGCAGCCGTGTTTTTAATGCAATGGCAGTGGCATACCTGGCTGGGTTTGTATTGTTCATCGCAGGTGTTTTATTAAGCAGTACGCTTGTGTTGCAAATTGCCACCTTGTTCTTATTGATGACAGCAGTTTTATATAACTGGAATGTGATTAAATTACTTTTTCATAAATCGACCATGCTATGACAATCATTACCAACAACAATCTTAAATGCACCATAGCCCTGGCGGCTTTACAAAATGTGCTGGATCCAGAAATTGGTTTAAATGTCGTGGACCTTGGGTTGATTTATCAAATAGATTTTGATGAAACCAATTTAAAGATTTATGTTGCAATGACGCTCACGACGCAATTTTGCCCGATGGGAGAATCTATTTCTGCTGCTGTAAAAAGGGTTTTGGAAAATACATTTACCGAACTAGATGTACAACTGGAAATAACATTCGATCCTCCATGGAGCCATGAGCGCATATCAGATGAGGGATAAATTTTTTTAAATCAATAATGTATGCTCAGTCTTACCTGTAAAACTGCCATCAAAGCGGTAATATACCTGGGATCTAAAAATGAATCCGGCACAAAGTCGGGCATTAAAGAGATTGCAGCATTTATTGATGCCAGTGAACATACGGTCGGAAAAATGTTGCAAACATTAGTAAAAGAAGAAGTCATCAACAGCACCAAAGGTCCCAATGGCGGCTTCTTTATAACACCCAAACAACAACGCCAACCTATCCTGAATATCATAGAAGCCATTGATGGCAAAGAAGTTTTTAAACAATGTGGATTGGGATTAAGCAAATGTTCCGCCACGCATCCATGCCCCATCCACAACGATTATAAAGCGGTAAGAGATTTGTTTGAAAAACTGTGCAAAGACAAGAAAGTAGTTGATTTATTTGAACCCGTAAATAATGGATTGGCTTACCTGATAGGATAGAGGACTGTTACCGTTTATTTTTTATTGACCGGGCGGAAGAATATTGAACGCAGAAGTGAGATACCTTGCGAGAATCGACTGGGCGCAATTTTTTTTTCGACCTCAAACCTTTCCTTTTAAAGAAATGACTTAAATTTGACCTATGAAAATTGCACTCCAATATGTAAGCGATGAGAATGGTAAAACTCAATCCGTACAATTACCAATAACCGATTGGGAAAAGATTCTTGCTAAGCTTAAGAAGTACGAACAAACCTTAAAAATAAAAACGGGTTTAATTGAAGCGTTCGAACAAGTTGCACAATTAAGAAAGTCTAAAACAAAAAAGCAATCATTAAAAAATTTTATTAATGAGTTATAATATTATTCCTTTTGACAAGTTCAAGAAGGAAGCGAAACGTCTGATAAGAAAATACCCTTCACTAAAAAATAAATTAAGTTAGTTAAGATTGGTTTTAACAACAAATCCAACCGCTGGTAAACCCCTCGGAAATGACTCCTATAAAATTAGAGTTGAAATCAAAAAGCAAAGGAACTGGTAAGAGTGGCGGAGCCAGGGTGATAACTTATGTAATCAGAGAAAATAAAGAACTCTATTTATTGACTATTTACGATAAAGGTGACCTTGAGACTATTGATGATAAAACCCTTAGAAAAATTATTCAGCGTATTAAAAGCGAACAATGAAATAGCACCAATCTGAGTAAGCAATTGCGATTTCACCACCCACTAATCTCTGTTTCCCTTCAATTTTTCATTTAAAATTTTCTCCAATCTTTCTACCAACGAAACGGGCGTTTCATTTGCGTTCTCCTGCATGCTACCGAGCGCATCAGCTACCAAATCAAGTAGCATATTATATTTTTCAAACTGCTTATACAAAATCTGCTCATCGCCTGTTTCCCAATAATTGCCTTCATCCATTAGTACAAAGTCTTTCAAATACTTTTCGGAAACGTACTTTAGTAAGTTAATAACTGCTATATGCGCCTCTGGTCCTGCATACTGTGTTTTGGTGGCTGTTGTGTACATCAATTCCTTTTCAAACTGAATACCGTCATAAAGTTCGCTGAATTGCAGATTCGTAGGGGAGCACAATCTTCCTCCCGGTAAAAAACTTAAAAAAACAGGTTCACAACCCTCCGGCGCAAAGCACATACCCTTCATTCCATTCTCATCGTTTTTGCTCAAATAATGAGGCGCCCATTGAAGCGTGTTGCAAATCTCCGTTACTTCTTCAATCAATTCGTCTAGTTGATTTTCGTTACGCAGGCTGCCTGTGTAATAAATTGATAATCCCATAAAGTTAATTTTAGTCTAATGTAGTAAAGGCTTGACATAATCGCAAGTTTTAGGTATGTTCAATTGTTGAAAGAATTTTTTCAGCGTACTTGTCAAATATTTTTTATTATAAAAAGCAGTCTGTATGCAAATCATCCAAAGTATTCAAAACAGCATTTACGAGTTAAGAGGTGAAAGGGTAATGCTGGATTTTGATCTGGCTTTACTTTACGAGGTCGAAACGAAAGTATTAAACCAGGCAGTTAAACGCAATCCTAAAAAATTCCCCGAAGATTTTATGTTTCGACTTGGTATTGAGGAGTGGCAGGCCGTGAGATCACAATCAGTCACAACCTATGAAAACTCCCCTGCTTTAAGGTCACAATCTGTGACCTTAAAGCAGGGGAGAGGAATGCATAGTAAATACATGCCTTATGCTTTTACCGAACAAGGAATCGCCATGCTAAGCGGAGTACTCAATAGCGACAAGGCGATTAACATGCACATCGCTATTATGAGGGCATTTGTAGCCATCAGAAAAATTATATCTCAGCAGAACGATCTAAAGGAACAAATGAAAGCAATCAAGGAACATATTGGTGTGCATGATGCCCAACTTAACCAGATTTATGAGGCCATAGAAAACCTCTTAGAT
>JBBQKO010000050.1:0-19718 GCA_038327005.1 Chitinophagales bacterium
AATGGTATAAAACAGATAGAGTGCCAGTTTGTTTTTTGGGATATTGATGTATTTGAATATCCTGAAATAATTCTTCATTTAATAATATCCGGCCTTTGTTAAAATAAAGCTGGCTGCAAATTTACATTGATTAAAGAAAAATGAGTCACAAATTTGAGCTGGACTATTAAGAGGAAGCCGGCCAATTCCATCCCTAAAATAATCAGGAATTTATTCCATGGATTTATCCGTTGAATTAGACATTTCCCTCGCCTAAAAATATTGAGGATTCAATCATAAAAATTCTGATTGAAGGATTGATAAAGGAGAACGATCGGTTATAATTTTTGCAGCATATCTACCACACCTTCATTTTTTAAAATGAGGTAACCCAGCCGGTCGTTACTGATGCCTTTTTTTAACTGGTAATTAAATTTCAACTGGTCATCTGTAACAATGGTTTCAAAATAATTAAAGCTGATATTGTGATATTTTTTTAGCGGCTCCCCAATTTCGTAAAGATGAGTGGATAGTATAAACAAAGAATTTTTGATTTTCAGCAACCCTTCAATTACAGTGGAAGAACACTTCATCGCATCTTCTACATTGGTGCCTTTAAATAGTTCATCAATTAAGATCAGCCATTTTCTGCCATCCGAAATTTTGGTAACCGTAGATTTAATGCGCTGCACCTCGTTATAAAAATAGCTTTCTCCTTTTAAAATATTATCCATCACGTTGATGTTGCTCAGCATGCCATCAAACAGGCTAAGTTGCATACTTTGTGCAGGAACACCCATGCCGATATGTGCTAAAAAAACAGCATCACCCACTGATTTGATAAACGTGCTTTTGCCAGCCATATTGGCGCCGGTTAAAAAGAGGAAGTTGCATTGTGGGTCAAGTGTAAGATTATACCCGACTGGTTTTGCCAACAAAATATGATACAAGCCTTCCACTTTCAGTAACGGTTGATCGCTCTCTATAAACTCTGGGAAATGAAGTCCGTATTCATCAATGGCCATCGCCATGCCATACCAGGCATCCAGTTGCGCATAAATATTCAGCAGGTCCTGCATATTTATTTTGTAATGATATCGGATGAAATTGGCCAGTCTCAACTGCTGGGTAATCGTAAGATCGGCGGCTTTATGGTTGTTTGCAATAATGGCCAACTGATCTTTATTGATAATTTGTTGGGCCGTAGTTAACAGGTTATATAATGGCTTTGGTGTACCTGGTTTTAAGAAGTGGCTGGTCAGCAACTGCATACCTTTTATAAAATCAAACGCATGCCCCAACGAATACTCCACCAGTGAAAAATCGGGTTTGTGAAATATCTTATAACTATAAGCCGAAACGGTAGACGGGCTGGATGGGATTTCATCGATCGAAGTGTCATAAAATTTTTCAATCATCAGGATAGAACCATTGCTGATCTGCATAGGCCAATGGGAAAGGTTTTGCTGAATGGTCTTCAGTGTCTCCTGTATTCCCCGAATCTCCTCTATGGTACGCAGGGGACGGGTAAAATTCTCCTGCAATTTATTCCTTCCGTCAATGGTGCGACAAAGATTCAACTTGCTAAACAAGGAAGATTCATCCTCTACATTGAGAATGGCAAGATCGTGAAGGGTTGTTTTATCTATTTCCATAAAGCAAGGCCCTCCCACCCCCCAAGGGGGGATTTTTGAACGTTTTATAATCAAGAAATACTTTCATTTTTACGAGTTGTTTATTTAATTTTTATAGTGTTACTCAGGTTCTTAATTTTCACCTTAAAGAATGCCATAAAAAAAAGAGCCAAGGTCCAGCAGGCAACTGCCTTTCAGTTCCCCCCTTGGGAGGCGGGGGGGCCGAACCTCATCCTCTGCCCCTTCATAGATTCATCCCATACGCCGTTTCCATAAACCATCCGTCCGTTTACAAATGTTTTTTCAATGCTTGCCGGAAAAGTGAAACCTTCCAGGGGGCTCCACCCGCATTTGTATAAAATATTTTCTTTGCAAACGGTGGTACTCGTTTGTAGATCGGCTACTACCAGGTCTGCAAAATAGCCTTCCCGGATATACCCTCTTTCTTTTATATGGAAACAATCGGCTACCGCATGACTCATTTTTTCTACTATTTTCTCCAGGCTTATTTTGCCCAGTTTATGATAATGTAACATTAAGAGTACAGGGTGTTGTACCAATGGTAGCCCGGCATGTGCATGTTCATAATCGCCTTCTTTTTCGGATAGTAAATGTGGCGCATGATCCGTTGCAATCACATCCAAACGATCATCCAGCAAGGCTTTCCAAAGCGCTTCTTTATTATTAGGGGCTTTTATGGCTGGGTTGCATTTTATTTTATAACCCAGGCGTTCATAATCATCTGCCGTAAAATGTAAATGATGCACACATACTTCGGCGGTAATTCGTTTTTCCTTTAGCGGCAGCATATTGCCAAATAACTGGATTTCTTTTTCGGTGCTGATGTGTAAAATATGCAGGCGTGTATTGAATTTTTTTGCAATCTGTATCGCCGCCAATGAGGACTCGTAACAAGCATTGTCGTCCCGTATCAATGGATGATCGGAGGCAGATAATATTCCTTTCTCCAGCTTAAGCCGCTCGTAGTTTTGCCGGATAATTTTTTCGTCCTCGCAGTGTGTGGCAATCAACAGCTCACTTTCACTGAATATCTTTTCAAGCGTATTGTAATTATCTACCAGCATATTGCCGGTACTGGCGCCCATGAAAATTTTTACGCCGCAAATGTCTGCTTTATGTTTGTTTACTTTTAAAACTTCGGCTGCATTTGTATTGCTAACACCCATAAAAAAGGAATAGTTTGCCAATGAGGTTTGAGATGCCGTAAGGTATTTATCTTCCAATAATTCGAGCGTGAGCGCATTGGGAACAGTATTGGGCATTTCCATAAAACTGGTAACGCCACCGGCCACTGCAGCTTTGCTTTCTGTGTAGATGTTTGCTTTGTGCGTTAAGCCGGGCTCTCTAAAATGTACCTGGTCATCAATGGCGCCGGGCAATAAGTGTTTTCCTTCACCATTAATTTCAACCAGGTTTTCCTTCGGGTTTAACTGTGGCCCAATTTTTTCTATCCTCTCTCCACTTATTAAAACATCCGCATTCATGATTTTTCCTTCATTCACTATTTCTATATTCTTAATCAGGTACTTTTGCATAAATTGAAAATATAAGCGTTTCGTTCATTAAATAAATACAATGCAAATTATTAAAAGCTTACTCAAACTGATCGTTTTTATCTGCCCGTTTTTTGCTGCGGCACAATCTACGTTTTTACCGCTAGGTGACAAAGGCTATCAACTGATTGATCGCCTGGAAATAAAATACCAAACAAATACTGATCTTAATTTTTCTACCATAAAAGCCTACAACCGCAGGTACATTGTGGCCGAGGCTGAGTATTTAGATAGCCTTCGGCGCCTTTCACCCAGCGACAGTAATTATTCTCCCCTTAAATTAACAGCGGTAGATGAATATAATCTTGCACGGTTTTACATGAACAATACCGAATGGGTAACAAAGGGCTCCAAAGAAAGTTTTGGCAGCAAAAAGCCCATTCTGAACGCCTTGTACAAAACACAGGCGAATATGATTGAAGTGAATGCGAAGGATTTCTTTTTAGCGGTCAATCCCATCCTGCAGGTGCATGCAGGAAAGGCATCCGGAATGGATGATCCGCTTTACTTAAACACAAGGGGGTTCAATGCAAGGGGCATGATTGGTAAACGAATCGGATTTTTTACAAGCATTACGGAAAACCAGGAACGTGGACCTTTATTTTTTCAGCAAAAAGTAGGAGAACTCAGGGCTGTACCTGGCGTGGGTTTTTATAAAGGCTTTAAAAAATCCGGTGTTGATTATTTTGATGCAAGGGGATATATAACGTTCAATGCAGCCAAATATGTAGATATACAATTTGGCTTTGATAAAAACTTTATTGGTAATGGCTATCGCAGTTTGTTCCTCGGTGATTTTGCCAATAGCAACCTGTTTCTAAAACTAAATACAAAAATCTGGAAATTTAATTATCAAAACCTCTTTATGGAACTGCAACCACAGTTTATAAAAAGAGGCGATAGTTTGCTTGACAGAAAGTACGCTGCCATGCATCACCTGAGTATCAACCTTACCAAATGGCTGAATGTTGGCTTATTTGAAGGAATTATTTTCGGACGTAAAAACAGGTTCGATTTTATGTACATGAATCCGATTATTTTTTACCGGCATATTGAAGGTACCATTGGTAGTCCGGATAACGCAATGGCTGGTTTTGATTTTAAAGCAAATGTGGCGCACCGGTTTCAGTTTTACGGACAAATTTTACTGGACGAATTTAAGCTGAACCAGATAAGAGCCAATACGGGCTGGTGGGCCAATAAGTGGGCCTTGCAGTTGGGGGCCAAATACATTGACGCATTTGGCATCTCCAATCTTGATCTGCAATTTGAATCAAACCGGGTTAGACCATTTACTTACTCGCATTATAATTCGGTAGCCAACTTTACACATTATAACCAGCCACTTGCGCATCCTCTCGGCGCTAACTTTCAGGAGTTTATTGGTGTACTGAAATACCAGCCTGCACCAAGATGGTATGTAAATGCAAGGATCATATATTACAAACAGGGACTTGATAGCCTGAATGGCAGGAATTATGGGGGCAACGTTTTTAAGGATAATAATACAAGGTCCGGTGAGTATGGCTATAATGTTGGCGGCGGCAGAAAAGCTACCTGCTTTAATGGAATGGCACATGTAGCCTACGAACTGCGGGAAAATTTATACATCGAATTAACCGCACAACAACGCAATTTTAAAATTGAAAATGTAGCTACTCAAAATAATTCCACCATGTTCACGGCGGGCATTCGTTTTAATATAGCGAAAAGAGAATATGATTATTGAGGAAGCTCGTTCAAGTATTCCGTCTTTTTGTCTCGAAAAGTATAGGGCTTGTTAATGAAGGTTGTTTAGTGGGTGATGGGTGAATGGTCAATGGTCAAAGGACAATGGTGAATTGTGAAAGGTCAAAGGTGAATGATAAATATTTCACCATTCTCAATTCACAATTCACCTTTCACAATTCGCCTTTCACAATTCGCCATCGCAGTCACACGCTTGCTATTCCACGGTTAATGAAAAGGAGATCATCCGGGCATTGATCTTATCGATATTGTTTGAGAATTTGAGGGCCTGCTTCCGTGGTCGGTGTCTTAACCGAACACTGCATTGAGAAGCAGTACCGAATAAAAGATTAATAAGGCCATCAATTATAAAAAAGCTGGTGGTTTTTTATTTGGCCCAGGCTCACACTCTATCAAAAATTAATTTAGGGTTTCTGCCACTGTAAATGATAGCGGTAATAACGATGAGGTCGTTATCAATAAAAAAATGAATAGCGTAAGGGAATTTATCCGTGTGTGCAATGCGTACATTCTATACCTGGTAGCGTAAGCAGTGGGGTGTTTTTGTAAATTGGTAATGGTTGATTTTACAGCGTTAGCAAATCGTTGGGGCAACCCATTTACTTTAATTTTTTATACCAAAGTCTGGCTTCTTCAAAATCCTGTGCTGCTTCAAGCTGGATAATGGTTTTATACTTCATCTTCGCCTTTATCCATTTGCTCAAAAAATTGTTCAACAGGCATTACCCTTTCCGGATGTTTTTTATAAAGCTCCAAACGGTGGTCAATAATATCTTTTTGCCACGGTGGCAGTTCTTCCAGGCCGCTGTACTTTTCAGTTATTTTATTCCACTCTTCAATAGGCACGATAACGGCAGTGGTATTACCGGTAAGGTCTTGTATATATTGTAACGGCATAATTCGTTAATTTATGTAGTTAAAAAACCGCATTTTAGTTGTCGTAATAAAATAATCGGGGATAGTAAATACGGCTCTTTTTTTTACTTTCATTTTAGCAAGTAACAGCAGGCGGTAGGCTTCCCGCCCTAATTCTGACTTGTCAGCAATGATTTAGATTGAACATTTTTCTACAGGTGAAGTTAGTCAATACGAAATAAATAAAAAGGTAATGGGTATTAAATATTACTTCATGAGAGAATAGGTTCAATTGATAAAACCAAACGCTGCTTATTCCACCGTCAGTGAAAAGGAGATCATCCGGGCATTGATCTTGTCGATATTGTTTGAGAATTTGAGGGCCGGATTGCGACTATGTAAATTGGATAAACCCCAGCTTACTTTTAATTCGGGCGATAATACAAAATAGGGGAAGTAAATATGGAAACCAATTCCACCCTCAACACTGTAATCCAGCTTGTTTAGTTTAATCAGGTCATCCGCATTTTTTTTACCCGCATTTGATGCCATATCATAATCAAATTTTACACCGCCAATGGTGTACACTTTCATATTGTCGATACGATCGCTGCTAAATTTTATTTGCAAGGGCAAAGTGAGCGTGATGGATTGCACTTTCTTAATGGTAAGTTTGGTTTCACCAGCGGGCAAGTCGGGATAGGTTAAGCCATATTCAAATGCTTTTTCACTAAAAGTAAGATTGAAGGGATAGGTTCTAAAATCAAAGTGATTACTCAGGTTAATGTTTACCAGCCAGGCCAGGTTAATACCCGTACTATTGATGCTTTCAATGGTGGTAACACTATCCTGTCCTAAAAACTGAGGATGGTGCGTAAAACTAAAATGGGATTTGTTCATACCCAGATTGATACCAAAATGGTAGGACTGTAAATCATGATCAGGCTTGTTTAATCCGCCATAACGCAATTGCGCCTGGCCGATCATTGGGCATATCATTACCAATACAATCAAGTGTATTATTTTACTCCGCAATAGATGCTGCATATTCCGAAACTCAAAGGTTTACAATAAGTGTGTGTATATCCTAGTTGGTCCAGGATAGTAGTAAAGTTTTTTCCTTCAGGGAATTTTTTAATTGATTCGTCGAGATATTTATATGCGTTGCGGTTTTTAGAAAATAATTTACCCATACTTGGCGCCACTACATTCATGTACATATTGTACACCTGTTTTACAACGGCTGCTTTTGGTTTGCTAAATTCCAGTACAACTAATTTGCCACCTGGTTTCAACACCCGCTTTATCTCACTCAAACCTTTTTCCAGGTTTTGAAAATTTCTTACACCAAAAGCTACTGTTACTGCATCAAACGAGTTGTCAGGAAAATTTATTGTTTCACTATCTCCATTTAACAGTTCAATCAAATTTCCCAAACCGAGCTTATCAATTTTCTTTCTGCCAAAACTCAACATGCCGTCACTGATATCAATTCCAATGATTTGCTCGGGTTGCAAAATGCTTGCCGTCATAATGGCTACGTCTGCTGTGCCGGTTGCTACGTCCAGTATTTTTTTGGGATCAATATCCTTTAACTGTTTGATGGCTTTTTTTCTCCATTGAATGTCAATACCAGCGCTTAAGAAACGGTTTAAAAAATCGTAGCGGTAAGCGATATTGTCAAACATATCCGCTACCTGTTCCTTTTTAGAAAGTTCAGAATCGGAAAGCGGTACTACTTTGTCGTGTGCAAATTGTGTCATCGCCTGCAAAGATAAGGAAGACCGTTTTAAGGTTGTTGAGATGTTGAATGGTTAAGCAAAAGACAAAAGGCAATTGGCAAAAAGCAATAGGCAATAGGCAATAGGCAAAAGGCAAAAAACAATAGGCAATAGGCAATAGGCAATAGGCAAAAGGCAAAAAACAAAAGGCAATAGGCAATAGGCAAAAATCAAAAGGCAAAAGGCAATAAGCAATAAGCCAAAGACAAAAGGCAGAATGCAAAATGCAAAATGCAAAATGCAAAAGCAGAAAACAATATAACAGTAAAACAAAACAACAATCAATATTCCCTAAAACTTCGGGCTTAATCCGTCTTCCTTATCTTTGCCGGATGCTTATTAAATCAGCTAAATATATCATCAGCAGTCCGGATTTTGAGAAATGCCCGGCTCCAGATAAAAAAGAATATGCTTTCATTGGCCGCAGTAATGTGGGCAAATCATCTTTAATCAACATGATTACTAACTATGATAAGCTGGCTAAAACATCCGGTCAGCCGGGGAAAACGCAGATGATCAATCATTTTGAAATCGTGTCTGCCTCTGCAATCAATCAAAGTAAAGAGGCACAAAATGCCAGGTGGTACCTCGTAGATCTGCCAGGTTATGGTTTTGCCAAAGTAAGTATCCGAAGCCGCCGCCGTTGGGAACAAATGATTGAAGGTTATTTGCGTAAAAGGCCCAACCTCGAAATGGTGTTTGTGCTAATAGATGCCCGACATACACCGCAAAAGCTGGATCTCGATTTTTTAAACCAACTGGATAAATGGGAAATTCCTTTTGCGATGATATTTACCAAAGCAGATAAGGAAACGCAGACCGTAGTTGCAAAAAATGTACGGTTGTTTTTAGATCGCTTGCGAAAAACCTGGCAGTTTTTACCGCAGCACTTTGTAAGCAGCGCAACAAAAAAACTGGGTCGTGATAAAATTTTAACCCTGATTGATGAAAAGAATGAGGCACCGAAAGGGGAGTAGCAGTTACTTATGAAGTAGAATATTATAATTTGCCAGATCTAAAAAAGCAGCCGGAGAAACTCTTGCTCAATAGAAACTAAAGTCAAGTTAGGCGTGAATCAGTAACGGAGTATGGTCAAAATTTCACTATTCACCATTCACAAATTGATTATAGGTTTTATGTTTAACATAACACTGTTTTAAAATAAGGCATTAAAAAGCCACCGTTCATTAATGACAGGTGGCTTTTTAATATTGTAAATTTTTTATCGATGCACTCAGTCGATTAAAACAACTTTCTCCATAATATCGCCGCCGCGGATATCATCAATGATATCCAGGCCGTCTATTATCTTCCCAAAACAGGTATGCACACCATCCAGGTGTTTGGTATTCATACGGCCATGGCAAATGAAAAATTGCGAACCGCCAGTATTGCGTCCACGATGTGCCATCGACATTACACCACGGTCATGTACTTGTTTATCACCTTTGGTTTCACACTCAATGCTATAGCCGGGGCCACCTGCACCGGTGCCATCAGGGCAACCACCCTGTATCATAAAATCTGGAATTACCCTGTGAAAACTAAGCCCGTTATAAAATCCCTGGCCGATTAGTTTTTTAAAATTTGCAACGGCTATCGGCGCAGCATCATCGTATAATTCAAAAGTTAATATACCTTTTTTGGTATGTATTTGTCCTTTTGTTAAAGTAGTTTCGCTCATGTTGTGAATGTTTTTTTGGATGGCAAAGATATCCAATGTTACATAAAGTTGCAGTAAGTATTATCGGGCACAGGGGCCGTAGATGCGGCTGAAAATTTCATGCTCAAAAAATACACCGTTCAAGGTAACTGTTCTACCAGCCAACACAACCGAAGATGCAAAACTTGCTGACACCCGTTCATTCGAAACAGCTATAAAAAGGAGGCGAAGGCCGAACTAAAGGGGATAGTGTATCTGTAACAGGTTCTCAGGCCTGGTAAATATTTTCATTCCAGTAATCAATGCAGTTCCCAAATGGCTTAGTTCACCATTTTATTGGCGCAACTGCTACTTGCAAAAGCTTCCGGTTTAGCTTTAAAAGCAAAGCCCATTCCCAGAATGTAGCCCATGGCTTCCCGTAGCGCTTCATTGCTTTTAAACTGCGGATTGGTGTTGATGTCGGCATGTACTTCCATATCTACATTGTACAATGTAAACAGGTCACAAAGTTCATAAGCAATTTCAATGCTTTTGGCTACTTCCACCAGCATCCGTTCTTTGATGCTGTACTTCAACAATGTTTTTTCGTTGTGAATAAACATAAATCCTCCACGCCCTTCCCGTAAAAAAACAATCACGGTGGCAAATTCGGTTTCTTTACCTTTTACCTGGCTGTCTGTTCCAATGCAAACTTTTAGATGGTTGCCTGCATTCGCTTCTCTTTTGATAGTTTCCTCCACTGCACTCTTAATGGGTAGTTGAATGGGGTCGCCATTGAATTTTCTCCAAAGCATAAAAAATGGGTTTTCTAAATTTACGGAAATATAGTATGCGACTAATTACTTCTAGAGGAATAATGAGAATTTAACCTAAAGTAAATATTCCACCAGGCGATGTTGGCAAACGGAAAAATCAAAGCTGTACACGAACTTTTACACCGATTAGCAGGAAGTGCTGTAAAAAATGGAGAGTCGGGCATCTTTAATCCGTGGGAAACTGATGATTGGATTTGATAAATGTGAGGGCGTTTCCCCGCCAAAATACAGGGCGGGGCCGGGCTTTTCGCTGCAATCTTTTTTTCGCTAAAAGACAGGCGAAAAAAAGGATTTCCGCTTCAATCCCTAACGCATTGGCATTCGTATCCAATCAAACTTCAGGGAAGGATTGAGCTGTTGGTTTCGTTTTACAAAAAGGCAGTAAAATACAAAAGGAGCAGTTTTACTTGCTCCGCTAACTGGTAGAAATCTACCGAACGATTTTATAATTCTCTGAATGGCTCCTCGAATAGAGCCTGTTTTTTAATCAGGAAAGGGGCTTAATGAAGATTTTAAAAAAGGACCAGCCCCTTACGCTGGCCCTTTAACTTACACATGAATCTACCTTACTGTCTTATAACTGGGTTGTTGCTTTTTAAATAAAAGGGTACAGATTAATTTTTTAAAGGGGGATCTTTTAAGGAAGATTTAAAAAAGGACCAGCCCCTTACGCTGGCCCTTTAACTTACACATGAATCTACCTTACTGTTTTATAATTCGTTCTGTTTGTTTCTGGTTATCGCTCAATAATTGTAACACATACATCCCACCCGGCATCCGGCTCATATCTACTTTATTAAACCCTGTTTGTCCGCTTCCTTTGGCAATGGTTACTCCATTGATATCACTAATCAGGTAAACGTACTTTTCAACTGCATTCACTGTAATTTCCTGCTGAATAAAAGTAGATACCCTAAATGCTTTTCCTGCTTCATCAATGCCTTTTAGCTTGATGGTATTGGAATACAATGTTTGATTTAAAACGGATTTTACTTTTAACCGGTAATACAAATCAGTTTTTTGAAATGGGGTATAAGCAAATTGGGTCGATAAACTGCTAATGGTATTCACTTCATTGAAACGGGTGCCATCAGTGGATGATTCCAGGGAGATTAAATTGATCGGTTCGTCGGAATCAATCTTCCATGCCAGGCTATGTTTATTTTTTTCAACCTTACCAGCCAGGGTAACATTCCTGATTGGTAAAATAGTGCCGGCAGATGAACTGATGGTATAAGAACCTAAACTGCCATAGTTATCAATATTATTGTTACCTGCGCCGTCTACTACCATGTAATAATCACCTGTATTTAAAATGGTGTCTATTACGGCAGCCATTGTATTCATCGGGTCATAAGTACTTATCAAAATATTGGATGAATTGTACAATCGTACTTTCACATCAAGATTGGCTCCTTGTAAATTGGCATCAACACTAAATGGCTTAATATCAATGTGAATGACTGAGTTCTTTAGTAAGGAAAATTTGAATGCATCTTTATCGCTGTTCGTTGTTATTATACCACCTGCATTGGTGCTGGTAATGCTAAAGTTGGTAGGATTATTATTGATGTCATCGCTATGGTCATCAAGTCGGTAAGTAAAACCATTTTGAGTGGTAATAATTGAAAGGTTATCTTGTTTGTTAGCACAACCGTAAGGTGTTGGTCCGTTGTTCCAGCCACTCATATTCCTGTAGTAACTGTTGCCCATTATTGGTGCCCAGCTTGTTTCGCCCGTTCCTGCCCCATCGTTGTAGGTAGAGGTTAAAGTGCAACTGCCATCATATTTGGACTGGTGTGATAAGCCTACCGCATGACCACTTTCGTGTGAGCAACACTCGCCTACCATTTTGGATGAGTTTCCAAGCCGGTCGCTGAATACAAAGGCAGGTGTATCATCACCCCATTTAAAGGAACCAATAAAAGATACTCCACCTGCGCCCCCAAACCAACCACTGGTAGGCGTAACAACCACCCGGATTCTTTTGGAAAGCGGGGCAGCTAAAAATTTTGATTCGTCAGTAGTGATATTGATATTAAACGGACGGTAATCTTCAGCCACCCGGTTGAAGACTTCAGTTATTTGATCATCGGTCATGTTAGCCGGTGCACAGGTAAATGGAGTGCCGCCGTTCCAATACGCACAGTTTATGTTTTCTCCGTTGAAGTCGAGATAGATTGTGGCAGAAGCACTCGGTAGGCTGCTTAAACCAGGTAAACTGAAAACATTGAAGGAAAATGACAATGCAAGTACCAGCATTAAGGGCGCAGATAGCTTTTTCATTTTGTAGGGTTTTAGAGGTCCGGGGATTAACCGGAGTGGATTAAATAAGGATTGGATTCACGTGTTTTTGCGACCGTATTTTATTGGGTACACTCAACAAATATTTTTTCTAAATCAATTTTAGTAAGTTGATAATTACCATCTGCATTTCGGGTTAATTCATACCCATCGGTATATTGCGGATTCATGATTCTACCAACGTAGTTAATGTTATGTTGCGCATCCGTTTGTTTTGACAAAGAGAACAAAGCATCTTTAAATGCGGGTAGTTTAATTACAATTGTCTGCAGGTTACTATACTTTGCCTGGTTACTGAGTACAGGTCCGGAAAGCGTTAAATTATCACCAAGCGATAAATTTACACGCTGACCTTTGGCAGCAGTAAACATGCTGCTGAGCTGTGGTTCAGTACACTTGATTGTTGTCGGAAAATTTTCAAACAAAGGAGTCTTGCTGCTTCGTTTGGTTTGTGAATAACTGGTAGCTGCATATAAGGTTAGCAGCACCATACACATTGTGGATGTAAGGCGTTTCATGGTATTGATTTAGAGGATATTCAGCAACATCAAAAAAAAAGGGGATCTTGATGGTACTACTCTATAAACGGCGCCTGTTAAATAATATTTTGCAGATGAAAGAATAAAATGAATTAAAACCAACAAATAGAAAAATTACTATAGCAGTATGGGATTAATACTGTCCTGTACTAAGTAGAACCAACGTACATGCTTCAATCGGTTCAACTCCTTTTTGCTGAGCTATTTCAAATAACTCATCATTTTCCGTACCGGGGTTAAAGATGATTCTTTTTGGATGCAGGGAAAATATATAATCGTAATAGTCTTTTTGATGCATCGGGTTTACGTATAAGGTAATGGTGTCAATTTGTTCAAATGGCTTTCTTTCAGTTTCAATTGCGGTATGGCCGATCATTCCTTTTTTTAGTCCAAGTGCCACTACAGGCTGTTGATGAGCTGTTAACTTTTGAACAGCGAGGTAACTATATCTTGACGGATTCTCAGATGCTCCAATCACCAGTGTCTTTTTCTTTTCCATATTATTTGTTTAAGTTACTGAAGGTTTTATTATTGTAAAAATCTGCTGCGTACTTCCGGAGCTGGTATCATACATTGGTCTTTTTTGCCAAACCACTTGTAGCGGTTTTTTGCAATCCATTTGTAAATGCCATCCCGTATAAACTTAGGTACAATAATAAAGCCATATAGCAGCGGCCACAATGCGGTTAAATATTTACTCACTTTTAATGCTGCGGTAGATGCGGTATATACTTTACCCGCTTCAATAAAAATAAATGAATTGAATTCACTGGTAGATAAATTGAATTGCTGTAGTAACTGCTGGCCTGCATCACTTTGCAGTGCTGCAAATTTTATAACAGATTTTTTATCTCGGTCAATTACAAAGTTGACCGAACTGTTGCAAAAATTGCAGACACCATCGAATAATATGATTGGGTTATTTTCCATTTTTTATCATGCAAATTTATAGTATTAAAAATTACGGATGCATTACAGTAAGGTGTTCATTTTTGGCAAGGATACTGTAAAGCTAACATCAATTGATTAAGGCTTGCCAATTTTTAAAGGATGCTTGCTGCGGCTAAAATAAATGGTATTTCGTTCGTGGGGTGCTGCTTACAATATTTTGCATGGCATCCTGCAGAAATGGATATTTGAATTGAAAACCAGTGCCTATCATTTTTTGGGGAAGCACCCACCGGCTTTTCAATAGTAGTTCTGTTTCGGTACCAATGATAGCGGCTCCAATTTTTAGCATCCATGCATAGGCAGGTAACCCAATTTTATGTCCGGTAACAGCTCGCAGGGTTTTCATAAAATCATAGTTGGTAACTGGTGCCGGACTACTACAATTATAGGTACCCTCCAATGATTTGTTAGTTGCTATCCATTCAATCATTCTACAGGTGTCTGTGATATGCACCCAGCTATACATTTGGTTTCCGCTGCCTTGCCGGCCACCCAATTTAAATTTAAGTAAATTAAAATATGGAATCATTACACCGCCTGTGCCTAAAGTAACCGCCATGCGTAGCGCACATTTTCTGGTAAAAGGTGTTCTTTGTTCGTATAAAGTGCTTTCCCAAAGTTTGCAAACCTGTACCGAAAAATCATCGTGGAAATCAGTGAAACTTTCGTCACGGGGTTCATCGGTTGCATGCGGATAAATGGTTGCGGATGCTGCATTGATCCAAAGTTCCGGTGGATGTACAGCATGCTGAATGGCCAGACCGATTGCTTTGGTCGAATTGGTTCGGCTATCAAAAATTTCCTGTTTGTTTTTGGCTGTGTACCTGCAGTTGACTGATTTTCCCGTAAGATTGATCACCAAATCAGCCCCATCAATTTCTTTACACCAATCACCCTCATGTATGCCGTCCCACTTTACAAAGCGTATCTTTTTTAGTACCGATGGGTTAATATTATTTTCTCCATACGCATTGCTTGCCTGCTGTGGCTGTTGTCGGCCAAGGACAATGATTTCATTTTCATCTCCAAAAAAATTGCACAATTCCTGGCCAATAAATCCTGTGCCTCCGGCAATGATGATTTTTTATTTTTTATAAAATAGGTATTTGGTCAAGATAGCAGATAGGCGATTAGAACGGCGGTGGTTACGATGTGTACAAAAACCACCCATGCATTGTGAGGAATAATATCGGCAAATTTCATACGCCTGCGATATTCATTGATAAATACAATGGCTAACATGCCCAGATAAAAACTATCAAAGGAGGCATTTTGAGTATGGAGGTATTTGTTGGCCAGTATGGCTGGAATGGTTAACAATACTCCAATCAGTGCCAGCATGGTTAACTGTCCCAGGTATTCAATGCCCTTCAGTTTTCCAAGCTTTGAAGCGATAATGATGTTCGATGTAACCAAACCAAAATGGGTGTACATCAGTTGTGAAATAGCATGGTTGGATGTAGCTGTTCCTAATAAATAATGCTGTATCGGAAAAAGCATCCAGGTAGTGAAGCACAAACAAGCCACAATAAATAATAAACGGTATCGGAGAGTGAAATCCGGAGTGCAATCATAGCTGCCGGGTGTTTGTTTACCAGCTACAATTACTCGTCTGTTATAAGATATAAGTCGGTACAATTTGTATAGTAGCCATTTGATAGGTTGAATGTTGCCGGCTGTTTTTATAAATGGGATTTTTTGACCCAGTATTTGCAGCAGGGCATCAATGCCGTACCAAACCTGGTGGGTAGTGGCATCAATTACAGGGATTTCATTGGCGGATCTTTTGAGATCAACCATTGCTATCCATTCTGGTTCAATGTTGCTAAAATTTTTCCTGTTTTCTTTTTTGATGAAGCCTGTTTGTATAAATGCATTGGTGTAGGCAGCGCAAAGCGGGCAACTGTCATCATAAATAATAATTTTGGAATGGCTGTTCATGATTGTATTTGTTTTGGTGTGTTAAATTGACCATCTACGTTTTACAACTCGACTGCATTTATTTTAACACAGCCAATGGCCTTTGCATTTTTACATATACTTCATGGTAGCATAGGTAGGTATAATAAATGGCCATAAAGGGTGCTGTAAATAAAAGAATCCAAACTGATCCGATGGGCATCGTTAACAGACTTATTAAGGCAACCCAATGGTAGTAATGTCGACTACCACCTTTGTAAGTAAAAATATGTTTGTATGCATGAAACAGCATGCTGATTACCTGCCAGGCGCCCACCAAAAAATAAGCGATCAGATAGCTGCCATCCTGCTTGATGAGACCGTAAATTGCGAAACCGGCAATCAATGTAATATTGATTAACAGATCGAATGTTTTGAGCTTTTTCATGTTTGTGTATTTTAAACTTTCAGAAAATAATGAAAATATAGTGTGAAATAAAAGCCGCTAAGCGGCTGGGCAGGAAATGCCATAAGTGGGCGCCCCTCTTTTATTTAAAGATCTTTAATAATCCCGCCAAAAACCAGCTTTCATCTGCCTTTACCATTACACTTAGCATCTGATCGGCTTGCTTACCAAATTTGCGGATACCTGCGATGGTGTCAACAAATTGTTTTACCTCTTTATCTTTTTTATCGCCCTCAATATTTTCGAGATGGGCGAGTAATTTTAGCATCGGTTCAAGTTCTCTTTTCTTCCTTTCTTGAATGATTTGTGTGGCTACTTTCCAAATGTCCTTTTCAGCAGTAAAATATTCTTTTCGCTCTCCGGAAAGTATGACTCTATCAACCAGCCCCCAGCTAATCAAATCACGCATATTCATATTTACGTTCCCCCTGCTTACATCCAGTTGTGCCATCACATCATCCTGCGTTAGCGGATCAGGGCTTACCATCAACAAAGCATGAATCTGTGCCATTGTGCGATTGATGCCCCAATGGGTACCAAAAGCACCCCAGCTACTGATGAATTGTTGTTTCGCTTCTGTAAGTTTCATTTACTTAATTTGTAATACAAAGATAACGCAGTTTTCGAACTTTCAGTATAATTTGAAAACTTATTTTAAACAAGCGGAATGTTCTTTCATTAAACGAATGAATTTCAGTTCGTTTAAATAATGGAAGGTTAGGTTTAAAAGAAATTACTGCTTTGCCAATTCAGTCAGCGCCTTTACTAACTGGTCTAAATCTTTTGGTGTAGTATAGATATTGGGGGTAATGCGGCATCCATGCACATTTGCAGAATCGATGGCCACGGTGTAAATATTATATTTTTTGTGTAAGGTAACAGCCAGTTCGCCCGGAGCAATTCCCTTAATACCCACATTCGCTATCGCACAGGATCTTTGCATTTCAACCGGGGTGTTTACAATTACATTGGGAATATTTCTAACCTTATCAGTCCAGTGATGTTGCAGGTATCTAAGTCTTGTTTCTTTTCTATCCACACCAACTTTTAAATAGTAATCAATGGCATTGGTAATCGCAAGATCTGTGTGTACCGGATGTGTACCGGTATGATTCAGGCGGTAAATATCATCCTCTTTACTTTCTGGTCCGCTTCCCAGCAAGGGCCAAACGTCTTTGATGCTTTCTTTGTTTACATAAAGAAAACCTGCGCCCAATGGCACACTCAGCCATTTGTGTAAACTGGTGCCATAAAAATCGCAATGCAGTTCTGGAATGGTGTAGGCAATATGGGCAAACGCATGTGCTCCATCTACCAGCACTTTTACGCCCTTACTATGTGCCATATCAAAGATCTTCCGCACCGGTAAAATTTGCCCGGTAATATTGGTGATATGACATACCATCAGCAGCTTCGTTTTAGCAGTGATGGCATCGGCATATAGATTCACAATTTCCTCGTCATTTGCCGGATGATTGGGAACCGACAGCACTTTATTGACCACACCATGTCTTGCAGCCACCTGTTTAAACATGTCCAGCATAGCACCATAATCCTGTTCGGCCATGATTGCTTCATCGCCGGTCTGCCAATGCAAACCGCTGATTACCATATTTAACGCTTCGGTAGTATTTCGGGTGATGATCAATTCTTCTTTTGAACATCCGGCCAGTTTCGCCAGCTTTTCGGCGGCAGCTCTTTTATCATCCATTTGTGTGGTACGCATATAATAAGCGCCCTGGTAATTGATGTTGCGGATATGGCCGATGTAATTTTCCAATGTTTCTTGCGGAAGAAAACAATAGTATCCATTTTCAAGATTGATGTAATCGGGTTTTAGCCGGTAGCCTTTACGGATGCCTTCCCAAAACGTTTCATCCGAAGCCAGTTCGGCAGGGATTATATGCTTATACTTTTTTACCCATTGATCAATGTGGTTGAATCCCGGTGTAACGCCTAACAAGGAAATGTTTTTTATGAAGGTTCGCTTATCCATGCTTCAAGATAAGGTAAAAAATTATTCTCGAACACAGTGTATGGTGGAGGGGATGTTAGTCCGGATTTTTTTTCAATTATTTCTTTGGTTTCATTTTCGCTTTTATGCAATCCTTTCAATCTTTTGTTTTCAGGTTGATACATTTTTGTGTACGGTTATAAAGAGTTAGCCTGCACAAAAGATGTCTGATGATTTATTCAACTCACTCTCCTGTTGGTTTAATATATTCATAGACCAATGTGGTTTTAGTTATTTTTATTATTTCATCCGTGTCTTCATCATGCAGGCTCAAACCTTTTTTTTTAGTTTTAAGCATTAGCATAACCTCTGTGTGAGGAAATGAGATTTGATCCATGTAACTGGAGAATTTTCTGCCGTTTTGTGAAGCTGTAATTATTCGTTTTTGGTTCCGATTCGTAAAATCTATTCCCTCGTATTTGCGTGTTAACTTTACTGCAACGTCAAGATCTCCAAGCAATTCTTTATTGGATAAATAGCTGCCGAATACTTTGATTCGTTCAACAACATACACCAGGTCATCATTTGCATTAATTGTTTTTGCCCGTTCAATTAAATCATTTAGTAATTCATCTGCTTTTTGCCTGGTAATTGCTGTATTTGCTGTTGCTATTCCAAATCGCCTACCCTTATCAGTTGCTACCAACTCGTAATGAAGAGTATTTGCGGCGGTTACTTCCTTTAAAATAAGGTATTGGTCTTTAATTAACTGCTCAACGATTTGTTCGGAAACTGCTGTTGACTGTAGCAGTATTTTCGATATTTCTGCTATGATCAGTGGTTTTGTACTTTCAAAAAACCTTTCCTGCATAGCATGCCTTAGTATTTCCCTTATTTTAAGAATAGGCTGATCATAAAGCTTGTCTTTTGGATTTATTCGCATAAAATTATTTGTAATCTTTTATTACTCATCAACGACACCTGTATCATCCATTTTTTTGACATTAGCATTGGGTAAATATTTAATGCAGAGTTGGCCAAAAAAAAGCACCGAAAACATATCGGTGCTTCAAGATAAATGATATTTTAATTATACCAGCATGGTAACCGGATTTTCCAAAAACCGCTTCAGTGTTTGTAAGAAAGCAGCACCTACAGCGCCATCCACACTTCTGTGATCGCAGCTTAGGGTTAGTTTCATTACATTGATCACGCCGAAACCTTCGCCTTTTCTTACTACTTTTTCTTTGATAGCTCCTACTGCTAGAATAGCACTATCCGGAGGATTGATGATGGCTGTGAATTCTTCAATGTCCATCATTCCCAAATTGGAAATGGTGAAGGTGTTACCGCTAAATTCAGCAGGTTGTAATTTTTTATCTTTTGCCTTACCATATAATTCTTTAGCATCAGCCGCAATTTGCGACAATGATTTTTGATCAGCAAAACGAATTACCGGTACGATTAGTCCTTCCGGTAAAGCCAGTGCCGAACCAATGTGGATGTGTTGATTGTGACGGATAAAATCTCCCATCCAGCTACTGTTAACATCCGG
>JBBQKO010000051.1:0-19648 GCA_038327005.1 Chitinophagales bacterium
TGAGCAGTTCATTATCAACAAATTGTTAAGCATGTTAAAAATTTGTTGAATTCTTTTTTTTGTATTAAATGATTGATTTTTTTACAATAAATCATTGTGAGTATTGAATAATAATTAAAAAATTTATACAATAAAAATCCAAGACGTTAACATATTCATTTTATTTACACTTCGGTATATTTAATTTCAAATCTTTATTTACAATGAAATTTATTTTTGTGTGTGTCTGAAAAAGATACAATTGAAGTAAAAACCGTTGCAAATTCAATTGACTTGCCATATTTTACCGGCAAAGAAACTAAATAAATGCCTAAGAACGTTAAATTTATTAACATTTTAAAAGGCAAGCTATGGAACTTAAATGCTGCTTACATCCCTTTTTAAATTATCGTAAACTAATTATCTCCAATTTCTTATGTCGGGGATATGAAAGCCTAAACGTCATTAACTTTGCATCCTAAAATTTAAAAATGCTAGATAGTATTGAAAGTGCCATTGAAGCTATTAAGAATGGCAAGCTGGTGATTGTAGTGGATGATGAGGATCGGGAAAATGAAGGAGATTTTATCGCAGCAGCACAAACGGTAACTCCGGAAATCATCAATTTTATGAGTACGCATGGCCGCGGATTGATTTGTGTGCCGCTTTCTGAAGAAAGGTGTGATGCGCTAAGATTACCGGCCATGGTTTCGGATAATACCTCATTGCACGCAACCCCTTTTACGGTAAGTGTTGATTTATTAGGACATGGTTGCACCACCGGTATATCTGCCCACGACAGGGCAAAAACGGTTTTGGCACTGGTTGATCCTGCTACAAAAGCGGAAGAGCTGGGGCGCCCGGGGCATATTTTTCCACTGAGAGCCAAAAAGGGCGGAGTGCTTAGAAGGAGTGGCCACACTGAAGCCACCATCGACCTTGCAAGGCTGGCTGGTTTTGAACCTGCTGGTGTGTTGGTAGAAATTATGAATGAAGACGGCAGTATGGCCCGATTGCCCCAACTGGAAGAAATTGCCAAAAAATTTGATCTTAAACTTATATCTATTAAGGATTTAATCGCATATCGTCTCTCGAAAGAAACGCTGATTAAAGAAGAGGAAAGCGTTCACATGCCAACCAAATATGGCGATTTTGAATTGATCGCTTTTAAACAAATCAATACCGGCGAAATTCACCTCGCTATAAAAAAAGGGGAATGGGAAAAGGATGAACCTGTTTTGGTAAGGGTACATAGCAGTTGCATGACCGGGGATATTTTAGGTTCGCTCCGTTGCGATTGTGGCGATCAGTTGCACAAGGCATTAAAAATGGTGGAGCAGGCTGGCAAAGGATTGGTATTATATATGAACCAGGAAGGAAGGGGAATAGGATTACTCAATAAATTGAAAGCCTACAAATTGCAGGAGCAAGGGCGGGATACCGTAGAAGCCAACCTGGAATTGGGCTTTGGAATGGATGAAAGAGATTATGGGGTAGGGGCGCAAATTATTCGTCACCTCGGTATTAGTAAGATGAAGCTGATGAGCAATAACCCTAAAAAACGGGTTGGCTTAATGGGCTACGGTCTTGAGGTGGTAGAAACCGTTCCCATTGAAATAAAGCCCAACATACACAATGAAAAATACCTGACTACCAAAAGGGATAAAATGGGGCACGACATACTGAGTGAGCATTGAAAAAGTCTGATTGGTTAATGTGAGGGTGGTTGCTGACTACAACAATTTTTTTTTACCTCACGATGTTTAAAATACCATTGATTACTGCAAGTTGATATACCTTACTGGTAGGTCAACTTGCGGCAATACAAATTTTGGCTTCAATATTTAAATGGCACATTCCGCTAAACGCTACAGCTTACAAAAAACAATTTGGTCAAAGACTAACTTTGATATTATGCAATGGCATGAGAATCCTATTCATGCGAAAACGTTTACCGGCAATTTTGAAATACTATTTGATATAGACTACATATTTGAGTGGGGTTTAAAAGGGAAAAACTATATTTTTCGGATTGCTCCTTGCACTTAAATTTTTGAAAACGTTTACGACTTGACCTTTGATATTGGATCTGTGACTCCAGGAATGACGATTGATTTTATTACAAAGGAAAATCCACAGAAGCCTGAAAATTCAGAACATATCAATTGTGACACAGAATTTGACTGGACTATTGAAATGCAGGAAGGAACTATTTCTTTTACATCTGTAGGTTATAAACAGTTCGTTAGACAAGTTCCAAAATTGCTTGCGACACAAAAACTAACAAGTATCGACAGGGGCGGTCTATCATTTGACAGGATAGCTTTTTTAATAATACTCCAGGCAACATGACAAAGGAGTTTGTGTACGGCTGGCAGGTAGTTCTTCTTTCCGGCACAATGCCCTAATCGATTAGTTTAAAATTTTCACTTTGCTATTTCCGTTGCAAATTCCAACGCTTCATCTTCTCGAAATCGTTTAATTTTCCCGCTAATTCATCATTTGTTATAAAAATTCATTTTCTATATGAAACCAAACGTCATCCTGCCATTGCTAATTGCAATCATCACCGCATCCTGTTCCCAAAGTGTTGTTCATAAGCCCCGTCATGCTGAGCCGGCGGTGATTATAAAAGATTTTAAAAGCTGGTGGAGTTATAATTACAGCAATATAAATTTATCAGCGGAATATATTGCGCTGGATACCAGTGCTACAGTGATTGATAAAGCTGCTTTTTTGCAATCATTAAGCTCGGGCGCATATATTCCGTTACGAATTTTTTCAACGGACTCCTCCATACAATATCAGCTTTATAGAATGAATGGTTCGGTGGATGGCGACATTAAAACGCAGGTGAAACAATTTGGACAAGATGGTTACAAGAACTTTCAGATGGAAGGAATGGAATTACCGGCTTTTAATTTTACAGATTTGAATGGCAACGTTTACAATAATGAAAATACCAAAGGCAAAACCCTTGTTTTGAAAAGCTGGTTTATACATTGTGCCAAATGCGTGGAAGAGATGCCGGCTTTGAATACTGCGATTCGGCAATTTAGTAACCGACCCGATATCCTCTTTGTAAGTTTAGCTTTCGATTCTAAGGAAAACTTAACCGAATTTTTAAAGACTACGTCATTTAATTATGCCGTTGTTGCAGATCAAAAAAAATATTTAACGGAGCAATTGAAAATCGCTTATTATCCAACACACCTGATAATAAATAAAAAAGGAAAGATTGTAAAAGTAATCGATGGTGATTATGGCAACATGATTTCGTGTCTTAAAAAAGAATTACTGAAATAAAATCACACAACAGTAAAGCGCTATTCAGCAGCAATCAACGGCTTAATTAATTTCCTTCTTTTCTTATCTTCATCGGCTGTAAATAATTGAGAAAGTTTGTCAATGTCCTTGCGGTAAGATAGACTGATACCTGTTCTGGTGCGCTGGCTTACCAGGTCGTAATTGGTTCGGTTAAAACCTACCAGTCTTACCCTGCCATCTTTCGACAGTATCCATTCTGCCGTTATATCCGGCGTTACCAGCAAATTATTATTTCTGCTGGTATTATTTACGTAAGGGTTATTATAGTCCAGGTTTACGCCGGCAGAAATGATGAGCCTGCCGTTGAGCAACGTGAACACAAGGCCACTTTTAGCAGCGGCCTGCAGGGTGGCAACATTACTTCCCAAGCCAGTTTCAAGCCCGGAATTCAAATCAAGGTACAGAGCGGTATTCTTGATATACTTCTGTAAAAATTTATTAAAGAATCCTGAAAGTGCATTGGATACTACTCCGCCAATGGTACTGGATAACACATTGTAACCACTACTGGCAGTTAAGAAACTCTGGTCATTGCTTACAAATGTATTAAATAGCAATAAGGAGGTTACCTGCTTGTTCAATTCATTTTTGTCCTCTTTAAATTGTTGTAATCTTTTGGCGATTACAAAGTCGTTTTTCAACGGACTGGCATCGGGTAATTGAAATTCAAAATCGATGGAAGGTTTTAGCAGGGTTTCTGTTAAATGTGCAATTACCCTTACATCTTCTTTTTGATTGATTTGTGAACCACCCGTAGAGATCGGGTTAAAATTAACATTGTTGGCCAGGTATTCCGCTAGTATATCAATGCGGGCATTCAGCGGATCGCCGGTCCAGGTGATGTTTCCACTGTTAACGGTAAAGTATTTTTTAAGAAAGGTTTGAAAATTAAAGGTGTATTCGCCTTTGGTAATATTATAGTTGCCATTAATAGTTAAGTTCTCTTTATTACCCACTCTTAGTTTAAGCAATCCGTTGCCTTCTCCCTTAATGATATCGCCGGTTGCTTCATCCAGTATCACATCTATTTTACAAGAAGGATTAGCCGTTAGCAGCATATTTACCAGGATATTATTAGAAATCCGTCCCCGGTATTCATTTTCCATCTTGCTACCAAATTGTATAAAATCGATGTAATCTACCACACCACTTTCCACGCTGCTGCCACTCAATAAATAGATATGACTGGTATCGGCACGGGACGGTTCGCCGGTAATATTCATGATCATATTTTCTATCGGTCCGTTCAGTGTCATTTCAGCTTTCCCTACCACTTTGCCATAAAACATCGAATTGTCTTTTTTGGTGGTATTTAAAACCAGCAGTTTATTGGATTCAAATTTTACATTATCAAAAGAAAAATTCTGGAAGAAACGATGGTACATTTTTCCGCTGAGGTTAGCAACATTATTTAAAGTATCCCGTAAAATAATATTGCCAAAATCAATTTCGTCCGGATTGAAGATAATGGTTTCGTTGCTGAATTTATACCGGCATTGGGTGTAGTTTACAACCAGTGATCCCTCGTTGATATTGGCTGTACCGGTGAGGGAAAGATGTTTTGAATTGCCTTTTACCTGCAGATCGGTTGTGTTGGCAATGCCGGAAATATTGCTGAAAATAGCTCCGAGGTAATTGTTTAAAATGCCAAGGTCGAGCCGGTTTGATATTAAGGAAATATCCGCTTGGTTTTCCGTACTGTCATTGGTATTGTAAGTGCCTTCAATCTTAAAATTGTTGGCAATGTTTTCTGCATCCAGTTTAAATTTTGCAATACCGGTAGAAACAGAATAGGAACCAGCGCCATTTACAATACCGATAGAATCCCCATCCAGCCTGAATTCCTTTATGCGGGTATCCATTTCTATAAATTGTTTTCCAAATGGATCCAGGATGCGGATATTACCGGTAATCTGTCCCTCCAGCTTTGGATTTTTTAATACCAGGGGCATAAAATCATTTACGTTTACTTCAGTTAGTCCGATCACCACATCATGCGAATTGCCTATTTCTGAAGGTTCGGTTGATATGACTACCTGCTGATTGCCTTGAACAAATTTTACTTCACTGGCACTTACGGTAGACTTGCTTAGGGTTAATTCTCCATCTTTTTCCAGCTCCCACTTTTTTTCGTTAATGATAAAGGAAGAGGGAAAGAAATGAATTTTTACACCATCCTTTAAAGTTTGCACCCTTGCGTTAATGGCTGCATCACCAAAGGTTTTGCTGGCCCTTGTTTTTATACTGATGTCAGAAGTGTCGTTTTTGGAAGTAAACACCAGCTTGGAAGCGGGCAGTTTAAGACTATCATTGATGGTAATTTCATCCACATCAATATTGGCCCTTAAAGAATCAAGGTTGCCCTTGCTGGCCAGCCGGATATTGTTAAATGATTTTCCATCATAAGCAAATAAAGGCACATCAACATTTACGTTTAAATCATTTTCTTTTAAATTGAGATTGCCCGTAATGGTAGCGTTGCTAAACCCCGTTAGTTTTTTATCCAACAGTTGCGCATAGGCATCTACTTCTTTTGTTTTTATGAGAAAAGAAAAATTCTGATCACTCACGGCACCGGATGGCTTGTTAATATAGGTAGGGTAATACTTGCTTAGAAATATTTTGAAAGCATTGGGTAATTCCAATATTTTAAATTTACCGCTAAGATCTGCATCAAGTTCATTGGTATGAACGGTTAAATTCTTTTGATTGTTTACAATAGAGGACTGTACTACCAGCGAGTCAAAAGAAAGCCGCTGCTCATTGTGCAGCAAACCGGCCTCAAAAATTCTCGCAGTGCCTAAAAAGTTATCAATGTTACTGCCCCTGAAATTGATATCAAACTGTCCGTGCAAAACAAAATCTTCAGTAGTAAATTTTAATTTTTTTAAATCTGCTCTTTTAAGCGATGCCTTGAAGGCAAATTGCGGAACGGTATCACTCAAATCAATGGTACCTCTCAGGCTGTCCAGTGCTAAATTAGGATCATTGATGCTAACCAGACCGGTGAAGAGTTTTTTACCAAAATTACCCTTCACATCTATGTTTTGGTAATCGTAACCTGCATAACCAACTTTACTTATAAAACCATCAAAATTAGCATCGATATCGTTTTCGGTAAAACCTCGTCCGTTTACCTTGCCATTAAAAGTGATAGCACCCAACAGTTTGTCATTAAAAAACTCGCCTAATTTAAAACCATTGGTAGAAATTTTACCTAAATAAACGGGCGGTTTATTTGCAGGCAATTTCATATTGATATCTCCGGTTACAATGCCCAGTCTTGTATTGATGGTACCAAAAGCCACAAAGTCATTGATAAAGCCGGTAAAGTTTCCTTTGTATTGAATATCACCTAATTTGCTAAGCTGGGGTTTTCTAATGGTTTTTAATGCCGGTATTATTGTGCTGATGTCTGCAAAAGTTGTCTTAAGATCATTGGCTCTAAAGTCTATGAAAGTATTATTTATATCTGGTAATCCTCTCAAAGAAATGTTGCCATCTAAAAACGAATTGCCGCTTTTTATGAGCATTTTTTTTGCATTTAAATTGTCGATAGTGCCGGATGCAAGCCCTTCTATTTCAAAAATCCTTTCCCATGATTTTACTTCCGGCGCAAAAAAAGCGAGGTCATCCGTATTTAAATGGCTGTTAACGAAATTACCCTCCAATGTAACATCGTGTAAAAAGTTACTCATATCCCTGCTGAAGCTATTGTACTTCATCACATAATAATTACCCAGCCGGCTTTTGTTGGTAATCAGGTCCAGGTTGTTAAACTCCATTTTATCAGGAGTAAATTTCATATTGGCCTGTAATTTTTGTAACTCGAAACCACTTCTCTCTTTAGTACCCAGAAGCAATTCAGCAGAGAGGGTATCTTTTGCAAAATTTACATTTTTCAAAACCCCCGTAATGTTGCTGAAGCGAATGTGCTGTCCATCAAACCGGTCTGCAAATGGGAGTCGATCTGTTTCTACTTCGTTGATAAAAACGCCGTTTGTAACACTGATGGCACCCACATGTAATACCCATCCTTCATTATTCCACTTATAGAGATCCGGCGTTAATTTCGCTTTTTTTACCTTCTTCCTAATCAGCGAATCTGGTCTGAAACCGGTATAGTCTTCCTGGGAAAAGACAGGCCCATCAAGGGTAAGCGTATTTAAATTGATTTGCTTTTTGGTAAAGTTTACATCGTCTGCAAACAGGTCTAATTTTTTAACCGCCACCTTCATATTCTTGCCAACCCATTTGTCAATCTGGTTAAATTCGATATTGGAGAATGTACATATTTTAATATCAAATTCAATCCCTCCTTTTTTCTTTGCAGATGAGTCTTTGGAGCCGCCAAAGTAATCTACCAGGAACTGGTAATTCCAAACCGAATCGGTCCGTTGCATATTAACCACGGCATCATCCAGTGCAACATATTTTAAGGTGGCTTTGTTTTTCAGAAAAAACCAGTCGGTAATATTTACCCTTGCATTACCTGCAAACAGAAGCGTGTCTTTCTTTTGATCTTCTATCAGCACGCCCTTCATTTCCATTTTATCAAAAAACCGGTAGTTGAGATATTGAATGCTTACTTTGGCGTGTAGCTTATCTGAAAAGGCAGTGGCGACTTTGCGTACAAGAAAATTTTGTATCGGCGGAACCTGTAAAATGCCCCAGGTAAAAAGCACGAGCAGGATCAGTGAAAGAAAGAACCAGGTTTTTTGTTTCGCCTTTTTAAAAACGAATAACCATCCCGCTAACCAGCCTGCCAGTGCGATGATAAACACCCATATTGGGGAATCCGGATAAATATAAATAAGTAAAATAGCAAGCACCAACCAAAATATCAGTGTAAGGGAAAACCATTTTAATATGTTCAGGCTTCTGCGCAGGGAATTATTCAATTGTTACAAAAATAAGGAATCGACACTTCAGGGCAAATTCGATACCAAATATCAGTTGATTAATTTTAATATTAAATGGAAATTTAAAACAGCCGGGATGCTATCGGCTCACTGTTTGAAAACCTTCACCAGGTAAGGATTTATAAGGCATCTATGCCATGGCCGGGAAATTGAAAAAATATCGATTCTACACTTTTAACGGGTCCTTATCATTTGCGGACATATAATCGTTTAATAAATGGGGATATTATAAGGTGTGATGAAAATAATTTGGAAACATGAAGATTGCTTTTGCAAAAGGATTACTTTAAAAAGTAGCCGATCTGCAAACTAAACATCCGATTCTGTATATTACGAAAATCATTTTCTACATTGTTGTTGATATTGGCGAGTCCCATTTGATAACCGGCTTCTATTAAAAACTTATTCGTATGGAAACCGAGACTTCCGCCAACGCCTAAATCAAGAAAACCATAGTTGCCACTGAGGCTAAATTTCATTTTGGAGGAACTGTTATTATTTGCGGTGGTTTGTTTTTCCGTGCCGGCAATTGCAACACCTAAATGCGGTCCGGCAGATAGAACGAAGGCATTTTTTCCAGCCGGAAGGTTCAAACTTAAGTTGGGTACAATGTCAAAATAATGAATGGTATTTTGATATTCGTTGATGGTGCCTGCCTTGGGTGTGTACGTGTAACCTCTTCTGTTATAAGCCAGGTTGGGCGAAAAATATAATTTCCCTTCGAAAGGGATTTTAAATAAAAGACCAATACCGTAGCCCGTGACAAATTTGCTATCCAGCTTTTGATCGTTTTGATAAACCCTGGCAGTGCTCATATTGGCGCCGCCTTTAATAGCAAGTTTTGTTTTTGCAACAACAGGTTGTTCTTCTTTTGGTTTTGTTTGAGCAGTAGCAATATTGATTCCCAGAACGGCTAAACAGGCAAAGACTAATTTCATCATAATTTTTTAAATGGCTCCAAAAATATGGATAAATAAGTTATTATTCCTGTTGCCTTGATTATCCGATAACGATCGGATCAACCATTCAACCATTTAACCACACAACCATTCAATACCCCGCCGCTCCGTCATCACCACGCTTATCGGCAATGGCAGTGATGGACTTTGTTTTACCTGATTTAATTTCAATTAATTCAGTTCTGCCGATCTGGCCTCTTTTGGAAATTTTATAGCTCATTGCTTCCAGTGCTTTAATGGTGGCCGCATCAAAATCGTTTTCAACATAAATCAGATCCGGAAACCATTGGTGGTGAAATTTTGGTTTGTTAACCGCATCTTCCGGCGTCATGTTAAAATCAACCATGTTTATTACCGACTGAATTACACTGGTTGGAATGGTGGTACCACCCGGTGTGCCTACTACCAGGTAGGGTTGATTGTTTTTTAAAACAATGGTTGGAGTCATACTACTCAGCATTCTTTTGCCGGGTGCAATGGCATTGGCTTCTGCACCGATGGCGCCATACATATTGGGTACGCCAGGCTTTACACTAAAATCGTCCATCTCATTATTCAACAAAAAGCCGGCACCGCTTACTACGGTTCTGCTGCCGTATCCTCCATTGAGTGTAGTGGTAACTGATACCGCATTCCCTTTTGCATCAATGATACTTAAGTGAGTAGTCTCTTCACTTTCCGGTATGTTGCCTTCTTTGGTATCCTTGCTGTTGCCGGCTTTTCCGGGCGTGTAGTCTTTCATTCTTTCATCCAGGTATGCTTTGCTTACCAGCGTTTTTACCGGCACTTTTACAAAGTCGGCATCGCCTAAATATTTTGCCCGATCAGCGTATGCTCTTCTTTCCGCTTCCGCAAGCAATTGCACACTTTCGGCTGATTGAAATTTCATGGCTCCAATGTTTTTTTGCTCAATCATTTTTAACACTTGTTGCAAAATAATACCACCACTGCTGGGCAAGGGCATTGAAACAATGTGATAGGATTTGTAATCAAATTCAACCGCTGTTCTTTCTTTAGCCCGGTAGTTTTTTAAATCTTCTAGCCCAATGATGCCTTTACCTTTGCTCATTTCAGCTACAATTAGCCGGGCAGTTTCTCCTTCATAAAATCCTTTCGCTCCTAAATCCCGGATGCGTTTGAGTGTATTCGCAAGGTCTTTTTGAATAAGCGTATCACCAGCTTTCCAGGTTGTTTCTTTTACAAAAACGGTAGGGGCAGTATTCAGTTCAATAAATTCTTTTTTATGTCCATTCAACTCTGCTGCCTGTCCTGCTGTAATGGCAAAACCTTTTTCGGCCAGGTCAATAGCGGGTTGTATCAGTTTTTTGAAGGGCAGCTTTGCATACTTCATAGACGCAAATAAACCAGCAATGGTACCAGGAATTCCACTGGCCAAATGCCCATCCTGCGATAAGTTCATCTGTGCATTCCCTTTGTCATCAAGGTACATATCCCTGCTGGCTTTTGCCGGCGCTGTTTCCCGGTAGTCGATTGTGACGTTCTTTCCATTCTTTAAATGGGCCACCATAAAACCACCTCCCCCAATATTACCAGCACCTGGATAAACCACTGCCAGCGCCAGTTGTGTGGCAATAGCCGCATCAATTGCATTGCCTCCTTGTTTTAAAATACTTAAACCGGTGTTGCTTGCCAATGCGTTGGCGGATACAACCGCACCTTTATTACAGGTCACTTTTTTTTGTGCTTTGTAGTTGTATGGATCAATTTTTTGTGCCCGGATTGCCAGGTTAGTAACCATTAAAACTATCAGTAAAAAACCTTTTAATGTTTGAACGCTCATTGAGTGAATTTTAATCTAAATTAGGGATTTGACTTTATTCGCAAATAAAATTTAGTGAATTCACGTAAAGCCATTTTGTGTAGAGGCACTAAGTTTTTTGCATCTGTTTTAATGGTGTTTCCGTTTTTAAAGCAGATTTTATAAAAGAAAATTGTATGTGATAAGCGGCGCAAATTAATTGCTATCTTCCATTTTTATTCATTGTCACAAATTTATTTATGAAGCAATTTTTGTTGTTTATTTCCTTTTTATTTATTTCTATAATGGCGGCGTTTGGTCAGCAATTGAAAAGTCCCGACCAGTATTTGGGCTATCAATTGGGCGAGCGATACACACCGCATCATAAGATCGTTAGCTATTTTCAACAGGTTGCTGTTGCCAAACCACAGATGATGAAGCTGGAACAATATGGCGAAACCAACGAAGGGAGACCTTTGCTGCTGGCTTTTATTGCATCTGAAGAAAATTTAGGTAAGCTGGAAGAGATAAGGAAAAACAACCTGCGTTTAACAGGGCTGCTAAATGACCAGCCCGGCGAAGTAAATGCGCCTGCCATTGTTTGGCTCAGTTACAATGTGCATGGCAACGAAACAAGTAGCAGCGAAGTGGCGATGAAAACCCTGTATGAGTTATTGAACCCTGCCAATGCGGAAACAAAGGAATATTTAAAAAATACGGTTGTCATCATTGATCCATGTATCAACCCGGATGGCCGTGATCGTTATGTAAATTGGTTTATTCAAATGAAAGGAAAGGATGCCAACCCCGACCCCAATGCAAGAGAACACAGTGAGCCCTGGCCGGGTGGCAGGTACAATCATTTTAGTTTTGATTTAAACAGGGATTGGGCATGGCAGTCGCAGTTGGAAACACAACAGCGCATGATTCAATATAGCCGCTGGATGCCTCATGTACACAGCGATTACCATGAGCAGGGCGCCAACAATCCTTATTATTTTGCACCAGCAGCACAGCCTTATCACGAAGTAATTACACCATGGCAAAGAGAGTTCCAGGTAACCATAGGAAAGAACAATGCTAAATATTTTGATGCGAATGGATGGTTGTATTATACCAAAGAAGTGTATGATTTATTCTATCCTTCCTATGGCGATACGTACCCAATTTACAATGGTAGCATTGGGATGACATTTGAACAAGGTGGCGGTGGCCGTGCAGGTGCTGCAATTGTAATCAGCAATGGCGATACACTTACATTGAAAGATAGAATAGCCCATCATTTTACCACCAGTAAGAGTACGTTGGAAATGGTTTCAAAAAATGCCACCAGGGTGGTAAAAGAGTTTAAACAATTTTTTGATGACGCTAAAAATAACGGAGTAGGTGAGTATAAATCTTTTGTAATTACGGATGTAAATACCAACAAAATAAACGGCCTGAAACGTCTGCTGGATGTGAATGGTATTGCTTATGGAACGGCTGCTGCCAGCACTTTAAAAGGCTTTAATTATTTTACCGGTAAAGAGGAATCTTTTACTGCTACCAATGCGTTGGTAGTAAGTACCTACCAGCCAAAAGGTGTGTTGGCAAAAGTGTTGTTTGAGCCAAAATCTAAATTGGTTGATTCTTCTACCTATGATATTACAGCGTGGGCATTGCCTTATGTATATGGTCTGCAAACTTATGCGGTAAAAGAAAAAATAGCCTTCACCAATTACGTTGCAAAGCAATCCTACACTGCAATACCAGAAACCTCTTATGGATACCTGGTGAGCTATTCATCTTTTGACGATTCTAAATTTTTAGCGGCCATCATCAATGCAAACATGAAAGTGCGCTACGCGGAAAATGATTTTAGTTTTGGCGGCAATAAGTACAAACGAGGAACGATGATTTTACTTAAAAAAGGGAATGAAAGTAAGATGGACGTCTTTAAACAGGCGGCTCAAAAATATGATGTAACGGTAGCAGCAATCTCCTCCGGCTTTGTAGATGGCGGGGCCGATTTTGGAAGCAGGAAAGTACACTTTATCAGCAAACCCAATGTGGCCATGCTTACCGGTAAAGGAGTGGATGCAAGTGCGGCAGGCGAAGTATGGAACTTGTTTGAACAACAGTTGCATTATCCCATTACTTTAATCAATGCAGAAGATATTGGAAATACCAACTGGAAAAATATTGATGTGCTGATTTTACCAAACGGACGGTATAAATTTTTAAGTGAAAAAGAAGGTGCAAACGATTTGAAAACCTGGACAAGACAGGGTGGAAAAATAATTGCCATGGAGAATGCAGTAGCACAAATGGCCGGTGGCGATTGGGGTATTAAATTAAAAAAGAATGAAGAGGAGAAGAAGCAGGACGAGAAGCCATTGACCTATTCGGAATTGCAGCGCTATGAAGAAAGTGAGCACAATGGCATCATGAGTAATATTGCAGGTGCTATCTTCAAAATTGAACTTGATAATTCACATCCGCTGGCATTGGGCTTTCCTGGTTTTTTCTACAACCTGAAGCAGGATGACAATATGTATGAATATTTAAAAGATGGCTGGAATGTAGGTGTGATTAAAAAAGATAGTTACACGGCAGGTTTTGTGGGTGCCAATCTAAAAGAAAAAATTAAAGATGGTCTGTCAATTGGTGTGCAGGATTATGGCCGGGGAAGCATTGTGTACCTGGCCGACAATCCCATCTTTCGTTGTTTTTGGGAAAGCGGAAAAATGTTATTTAGCAATGCGGTGTTCTTGGTAGGGCAGTAAAATCAGCCGTAATAAAGCATTCAAAAGCTTCCTGTTAAATGGATGCTTAAAATGTTAAAGGTGGATGCACAATGGCTTACATTGTTCGTTCACCTTTAATTTTGCCTGCGTTCAATAGGGCAAGTTTAAAGTGGGTTGCGGGGTGCAACTTTTTAGATGCTGCAATACATTGCTACAGTTTGTTAGAAAGGTTGACAACCCTATTGAACGCTTGAAATACATCCCTGATATTTGTTCATTACCTTATATTCGCAAATCAATAAAAAATTATGTGCAAAGTTTTCGTTGTCCTTTTTAGTGTATTCAATGCTCTTTTGGCGATTGGTCAAACTCCAAAAACGTTTACTGCTTCTGAATTATTACTGCAGTTAAAAAAGCTGAATGTATTGGGTTCTGTACTATACGTAGCAGCTCATCCGGATGATGAGAATACCCGGCTACTCGGCTACCTGGCCAATGAGAAATTATACCGCACCGGTTATCTAAGTTTAACGAGGGGCGATGGTGGTCAAAATTTAATTGGCGATGAACAGGGTATAGACCTTGGATTGATTCGCACGCAGGAATTGTTATCAGCCCGCCGAATTGATGGTGCTGAACAGTTTTTTAGCAGGGCTTACGATTTTGGTTATTGTAAAAGTTCGGAGGAAGCCTTGCGTACGTGGGGCCACGAGAAAATATTGAGCGATGCCGTTTGGGTGATCCGCAAATTCAGACCGGATGTAATCATCGCACGTTTTCCAGAAGACAGCCGGGCAGGGCATGGGCATCATTCCGCTTCGGGTATCATTGCCCGTGAGGCATTTGATGCGGCAGCGGATGCAACTAAATTTCCGGAGCAATTAAAGCAGGGCGTTGGCGTATGGCAGGCCAAACGATTGCTGTGGAACACCTTTAATTTTGGCAGCACCAACACCACCAGCGAAGACCAGTTTAAACTGGAGGTAGGAATGTATAATCCGCTGTTGGGAAAAGGCTATGGTGAAATTGCTGCACTCAGTCGCAGCCAGCACAAGAGCCAGGGCTTTGGAGTGCCGGCACAAAGAGGTAGTTCGATTGAATATTTTACAACCGTGAAGGGAGATAGGCCGGTGAATGATTTAATGGATGGAGTGAATACAGATTGGAGTAAAACTGGTAAAAATGAATTAGCAGATTCTGTCAACCACATCATCCGCAGTTTCGAAGTGCAGCATCCTGAGCATTCAGTGGCGGCTTTGATTCAACTCAGACAGATCATCCAGCGTTTGAAGTTTTCTTTTCTTTCAAAAGCAGGTAAGCCTGATGATGCCAAAAGTAACGGAAACAATGGTCAGTTACAAGGCAAACCAAATCGAACGGCCTTTGAGATCAATGCACCATTTTGGGCAATGCATAAAGAAGAGGATATCGATAAACTGATAGAACATGCCGGCGGTATTTTCATGGAAGCAACAGCCGTTAATCAATTGAATGTGGTTGGCGACAGCATTAAAATAAACCTTGCTTTTAATAACCGAATCGGTTTGCCAATTGAAAGGGTAATGGTATCCGTATTTGGGTTCGATTATACATTTGACGATTTTAAAACGAATGAGCATAAAACTAAAACGGTTACAGCGGCCATCAGTGATATAGCCCAGGCCTCGCAACCATTCTGGCTGGAAAGAGGACTGGACCAGGGAAAAGGTAGTTTTGATATCAGGGAACAAAATCTAATTGGTAATTCTGAGATATATAATTACAAGGCCAATTTTCAGTTGACGATTGGTAAGGAAGTGTATCAGTTTTTTAAACCTGTTTTGTATAAATATACCGATCCTGTGAAAGGTGAGCTTTATCAACCCATTCAAATTGTAAATCCGGTTTTTATCAATAGCATACAGAATATTATCATCTTTAAAAATGAAGATGTTAATCAAAAACGGGATGTGGGATTTTCATTGCAGTTCAATTCGCAACTGGATGATACAGCCAATTTCAAGTATCAGTATAATGGCTATTCCAGATTGGTTTTTGATTCGATGATGCATGTGTCAAAGATGTCGGTCAGAAATATCAATGTTGTTTTAAACAGTGATTCTATCAAAAAAAATACAAAGGAATATTTAGGCGGACAACTATCGTCTAAAGCCTTTAAAGACAACCAGCTTTTTACACTAGCCAAGATTAAATACGATCATATACCGGATATTTTTTATAATTATTATGATGGTGTAGCTGTTTTAAAAATGGATTTAAAAATTGCGGGCAAGCGGGTAGGTTATATTGTGGGTGCCGGCGATAAAGTACCCCAGGCATTGGAGCAAATGGGATACACTGTAGTGATGCTAACAGAAAAGGAATTAAAGGCTGGCAATTTACAACAGTTCGATGCCATCGTAACCGGCGTGAGGGCTTACAATACCAACGAGTGGATGAACAATGTATATGATGCGTTGATGGACTATGTAAAGGAAGGCGGTATTTTATTATCGCAATACAATACGAGTAACCAGATAGGACCTGTAAAAGCAAAGATGGCGCCTTATCCGTTTAACATCACCCGCAATCGTGTAACAGATGAAACCGCAAAAGTGAATTTCCTGTTACCGAATCACCCTGCTTTAAATTATCCTAACAAAATAACTGAAAAGGATTTTGATGACTGGATACAGGAACGCAGTATTTACAATGCAGAAAAAATAGATAGTAATTATCAACGCATCCTAAGCATGAAAGATCCCGGTGAAAATGAGCAGGATGGCAGTTTGATCATTGCCAATTATGGCAAAGGAAGATTTGTGTACACCGGGTTGGTATTTTTTAGGGAGTTGCCCGCAGGCGTACCTGGTGCATACCGGTTGTTTGCCAATTTAATTGCTACTCCTCCGATTGATGCTAAGACGAAAGCGGGTAAATAAAAACAGCAGGCTATATGGAAAACGAAAAGTCATATTGGAACAAATGGTACTTAGGTGTATTGCTGTTTTTGATCCTGCAAGTAGTCCTCTTTTATTTCATCACGATGGAATTTAAATAGCAAACTTTCAGCATGTGCAAAAAGTTGAAAATTATTTTAAACCAAAAGCCCTTTCGGCGGGCGGGTCTGATTTATGAGTACAATTGATTGGGTAGTATTAATCACCACACTTTGCGGCATCATCCTTTATGGTATCTACAAAAGCAGTAGTACCAAAAATCTGGAAGGATACTTTCTAAGTAACAGAAGTATGCCCTGGTATATGGTGCTGCTCAGTATCATGGGTACACAGGCAAGTGCCATTACTTTCCTAAGTGCACCTGGGCAGGCCTATACCGATGGAATGCGCTTTGTACAATATTATTTTGGCCTGCCGCTCGCTATGATTGTGATCTGTATTTTCTTTGTACCTGTTTTTAGAAGATTAAAAGTGTACACGGCCTACGAGTTTTTAGAAAACCGCTTCGATCTAAAAACACGGTCACTAACCTCTGCCTTATTTTTAATTTCCCGTGGGCTTTCAACAGGGATTAGTATTTATGCACCGTCCATTATTTTAAGTTCACTTTTGGGCTGGAATATTTATTACACCAATTTAATCATGGGAGGATTGCTCATTATTTATACGATGAGTGGAGGAGCAAAAGCGGTGGCCTATACGCAGCAGTTGCAACTGATTATCATTATTGCAGGTATGTTTCTGGCGGGATATATGGTGGTAGCATTGTTGCCGGATGGAATGGGTTTTGTGGATGCAATTACTGTTGCCGGTAACCAGGGAAAAATGAATATCATTACTACCGGCGTTACCAACAATCATTTTGACTGGAAGGATAAATACAATATCTGGAGTGGTGTGATTGGAGGTTTTTTTCTGGCACTGAGTTATTTTGGTGCAGATCAAAGCCAGGTAGGGCGTTATCTTACGGCCAGCTCGGATAAGGAAAGTAAACTTGGCCTGCTGACCAATGGGCTCGTAAAAGTGCCGATGCAGTTCCTGATTTTACTGGTAGGTATTTTGGTGTTTTCGTTTTATCAGCATCACAAGGCACCTGTTTATTTTGATGATGCTAAAGTGATTGTGGCAAAAAAAACTGCCTACAAAGATTCTTTAATAAACCTGGAACAACAATACAGCAATGCGCTTATTTCCAACGACGTTGCTCAAACCACTTTAGTCCGGGCACAGTATAAGGAAGTTTTAAAAAAGGCCATACCGGGAGATGATGCCAACGATACCAATTTTATATTCCTGCGTTTTGTGATTGACAATTTACCAAAGGGATTGGTAGGATTATTAATTGCCGTGATATTTTTGGCTGCGTGGGGCAGCATTGCAGCGGCTTTGAATTCGCTCGCTTCCTGCACGGTAATCGATTTTCATAAAAAGTTCATCAATAAAAATTGTACAGAAGCAAAAGACTATAGCATTTCAAAATGGTACACATTTGGCTGGGGTGTTTTCTCTATTGTGGTAGCCATGTTTGCACACAACCTCGGTAACAGCCTGATTGAAGCGGTGAATATTTTAGGCTCCTTATTTTATGGTGTTATCCTCGGGATTTTCCTGGTGGCATTTTGGATAAAACATGTAAAGGCCAATGCTGTTTTTATAGCTGCAGTAATTTCAGAATTATTGGTGATACTCGTTTATAACCTGAACATTATTTCTTTTTTATGGCTGAATGTAATCGGGGCATTGTTGGTGATTGTGCTTGCGTTGATGTTGCAGTTAATAATGCCAGTCAGTAAGAGTAGCATAGAAGTACCAACTAATTAGCCGGATACGGCGTTGGATTAAATTGCCAGCAGGCCTCACACAATATTCTATTACACACTTCCTTAATTTCTTTAATTTTATTGCCACAAGTAATAGCATCTGGCGTTGTGACTTTAGTTATTGAGTTTTTTCGCTCGGGCCAAATAAAATAAACACAAATACGTTACCTGTTTAATAATATTTTTATTACATTACTTTTATATTCCTAAAATTCTTTTATGCAAATTTTCAAAATTCTACCTGCCGCTTTCTTAGGCCTTGTATTGTCTGTAACAGCATTCGCTCAAAGTGAGGAAGAGGATAAGCCAACGGAAAATCCTAAAAACAATATTTTAAAAATCAACCTGTCCGCTTTGGTGGTTAAAAACATCTCGGTGCAGTATGAACGGAAAGTGGCGAAACGTATTTCTATTGCGGCCAATGTTCATTACAGGCCATTTGGGCAATTGCCTTTTTTGAGTTCAATTGAAAAGGCGATTGACGACCCGAGTGTTCCTGTAGATAAGCTTAAATGGGGCGGCTTTGGCGTTACACCAGAAGTGCGTTTTTATGTAGGAAAAAAAGGTGCGCTACATGGATTTTATTTTGCACCCTTTGCAAATATCACCAACTATAAAGCAGATTTACCCCTTGAATATTCAAATGGTTCAATCGATAAAACCGGAATTTTTAACGGAAATATTTCCACCGTCACCGGCGGACTTTTGTTAGGTGCTCAATGGAAACTCGGTAAATCCGTTTATCTTGATTGGTGGATCATTGGTCCAAATTACGGCAATGCTAAAGGTGATTTAAATCTTGTAACTGCATTATCCTCAATTGAGCAAACTAATCTTAGAAGCCAGATTGAAGACCTGATAGCAGATGCTCCTTTTGATAAATTGGTGGAGTCTTATTCCGTTAACGGCAGCGGTGCAACCATTAGAGCAAAAGGTCCCTGGGGTGGGTTAAGAGGCTTAGGATTTAACCTTGGTTTCAGGTTTTAATATAGTGTTGAGAATTAAATCTGCAATAAATAATTAGAATAAAAATGACCAGCGCAAACTGGTCATTTTTATTTTTTATTGAATGGATGAGGGTTAATGGACAAAATAGTGCCTAAAAATTGCTGTATCTCTTGCTGGTTATAGCTTTGCTCAAATTTTATAAAATGGAAAAAAAACTGCTTTTACTGCAGGAGTAAAATAACGACTAAAAAAGGTTTTTTGAATGGGGT